>JBAVUB010000300.1:0-2036 GCA_049696575.1 Acidobacteriaceae bacterium
CGGCAATTTCCTTAACCTGATCAACAACGAACCCGTTGAAGTCTCGGCTCTCACCACGCCTACCGCTGACGACGACGGCTACTGGCAAGCCGTCCAGCATTCGCTGATGCAGAGCCAGTGGGCTCGGATCTATCGGATCCGCGCCGTCGCCGTCATTGCGATGCTTGACCCGCAGTATCTCGACGATCCGGCCGCATCGGAGCATAGGGTTGCCGCCGTGCTGCATCCGATCGCGCATCGGCGTCGTGGCCGCGCTCGCCTGCGCACTGCGTCGTACCATAGCCACCGTCGTGCCGGATCAACCGTCGCAAGAAAGACGCAAAGCACTCGCGGCAAGCAAAAAGCCTGATGGCTGCCGAGGCTGACGCGCAGCCTCTACGTCCGCTTCTCCACCCAGCACACATCCCAGTAGCGGCCAAACTTGTAGCCGACTTCGCTGAAGGCGCCGACTGGGCGAAAGCCGAATCGCTCATGCAGCGACGCTGAAGCCGGATTCGGCGGAACGTATCCCGCAACCATGCGATGGATGTTCTCGCCGGCAATGGCGTCGAAAAGCGCCGCGTAGAGCTGGCCCCCGACGCCTCGGCCAACGGATTCAGCCGCGCAATAGATGGTCGTCTCCACGGTCGTGTCGTAAGCCGGCTTGGGACGCCAGCGCATGGTTCCGGCGTAGCCGAGAATCACGCCGTCTGCTTCCGCAACCAGCAGCCGATGCCGTCCCGTCTCGGCAAATTGCGCAAACCACTCGCGGCGCTGGTCGAGGGTTTTCGGTTCAAGGTCGAACGTCGCGGGCGAATGGACGACGTAGTGGTTATAGATTCCGGTCAGACCAGGCAGATCGTCGAGGCGGGCGGCTCGAATCAGAAGCGAAGACACGCAAGAATCACCTTTCCTACAAGCCCGCGGCCGCCTCAGCCCCTGATGCCCTGCGACGCCGGCGAGCTACGACCGTAAACACAGCCCAGAACAAGCCGGCATACAAGACCCAGTTCGTCCCAATAGAAACATCAATGTCCCGCACGAACCCAGGAAATAATCCCGGCCCGTGTGGAGGGAACCAGCTGTCGAGCTGTTGCGCAAGCACATCGCCGGGCGAGAAAAAGCTCCGATACCACCTAGGCATTCGGACGCTATCCGACACGGACATTTCAAAAATGGCGACTGGCAAACCGAAAAGAAGCGCTGCAAGCAGCCTTCGCATTGACACCTCCGCTATTGCCGATCCGGCGTCACCTTTACGAACATTCCTTCCGGCAACTCGCCCTCGAGCAGATGGACCACGCCGTTTTTCACGTAGCCCTTGAGCGGCTGCTGTTGCGGGTCCTTCGCGGGATTCGGCGCAGGTTTGCGCCCGGTGCCGCGATCCATCGCCGCGTTGGCCAGCCGATCCGCTTTTTGATTCCTCCCGCGCAGTACGTGCTCGACCCGAAACGCATCGAGCTTTGCGACCCGGCGCTTCGCTTCGTCGTACAGCGGGCGTAAGTCGGGGCTTGCAACCTTGTAGCGCCCCTGCATCTGCTTCACCAGCAGCTCGGAATCCGCGACAACCCGAAGCCGCAGGTGTCCGTGGTCGAGCGCCCACGCGAGCGCCGCCAGCAGCGCCGAGTATTCAGCAACGTTGTTAGTCGCCTTGCCGAGAAACTCGCTCAGCTCGGCCAGCTTGTTGCCATCGGCGCCTTCGATGAAGACTCCGTAGCCGGCTGGACCCGGATTGCCTCGTGATCCGCCATCGCAATACGCTGTCACCCACTCGCCGCCCGCATGCTCGGCCGAAAACAGGCTGCCGCTTTCTCGCAACATAAAGCGAGTGTAGCGGATGAGCGATGGGGCAGCTTCGTTGATCCTCAGGTATCGCCGTAGACGGGAATCGCGGCGCCGTGGATGAGGCGGGCGTCGTCGCTCGAGAGGAAGAGGATGACCATGGCAATATCTTCGGGCTGGGGCCAGCGGGCAAAATCGGCGTTCGGCATGGCGGAGCGGTTAGCTTCGGTGTCAAAGATGCTGGGGACGACGGAGTTGACGCGCACGTTTTTGCC
>JBAVUB010000301.1:0-1623 GCA_049696575.1 Acidobacteriaceae bacterium
TGCGGGGACGGGCGATGCGGAGCTGGCTGGTGGTGACGGAGATTTCGCTGTCGGTGGTCCTGCTGGCCGGCGCCAGCCTTGCGGTGCGCGGATTTGTGCAGATCCTCCGCACCGATCCGGGATTCCAGCCGGAGAAAGTACTGCGCATTGAGGTGACCCTGGCGCCGAAACGGTATCCGACCTGGCAACAGCGCAACCTGCTCGATCGCAATCTGCTCGAAAGCGTGACGAACCTGCCTGGCGTGGAGGCTGTGAGCCTCGGCAACGCGGGGGTGCCCTGGAGCGGATGGCGTTCGGGCTTTTCGATCGACGGGCAACCTCCCGCCGGGGGGCGCACGGTCAAACTCGCGCTGATCAGCAGCCGCTATCCCCAGACTCTGGGGATTCTGTTGAAACGCGGCCGCGAATTTACCGAGGCGGAAATTGCGAGCGGGCTGCGCGTGGCGCTCATCAACGAGAGCGCGGCGCGACTGTGGCCGGCGGGCCAGGACCCGATTGGCCGATCGATGCAGATCGATGAGCTGGCGCACATGGATAATCCACAGGTGCTTCCGGCTCCAGGTATCGCTGCGGGCATCACGGTTGTGGGCGTGATCGGCGACATCAAGAACGATGGCCTGGCGGAACCTCCTGCTCCAGCCGTCTATCTGCCGTATACGTTGTTTGCGCCGCCGGAACGCGAACTGGCGGTGCGCACTGCGGGCGATCCTCTGACTATGGTCAATGCGGTGCGGCTGAAGGCGCGGGAACTCGACAAGGACCTGGCGCTGGGCAAGCCGAACACGCTCGATGAGGTGATGGGCGAACAGACGCAGCAACCACGCTTCAACATGGCGCTGTTCACGACATTCGCGGGGCTCGGCCTGGCGCTGGCGGCCATCGGCATCTACAGCGTGATTTCGTATAACGTGACGCAGCGGGTGCAGGAGATTGGGGTGCGCATGGCGCTGGGTGCGAAACGCGGGGACATTCTGAAACTGATCCTGCTGATGGTGGCGAAGTTCGCGGGGCTCGGCCTCGCGATTGGGCTGGTGGGCAGCATCCTCATCGAGCGCCTGGTGCGTTTCCAGATGTTCACGAAGACCTCGTTGGGGATGGTTCCGCTGGCGGCGATCGTGGTGCTGCTGGCGGCATGGCTGCCGGCGGCGCGCGCGGGAAATCTGGATCCGGTGACGGCGCTGCGGCACGAGGTGTGAAGTTTTCCGCAGATTCCTGACCGGTCGTGGAGATTTCAGTCACGATTCCATGGCAAAGGCCGGCTCGAACCCAAGTATGCGGTTGGGCTCCTCCCCGGCGCATGGGAATGAGGTGTGACCCACCACGCCATGCGGAACAGGAGCCGCGTATGGCAGGGGCGAACGCCGCGCCGCGGCGAAACGACCGGTGGGCCTTGCACAGGGGAGGATTGAACGTTGTTTTTCCCGAAATGGGTCGCGAAGTGTCTGAAGGAATTACCTCGGGGTAGATGCACAGAGGTGAGTGATTGACGATCAAGTTGCTGGAGGAGTCGTCTACTTGCTGTGGGGTGAACCTGGCCGGGGGTGGCGGGAGAGGGCACGGAATTCTGTCGATCCTGGTCCCCAAAGGATGTTGAGGGCGCGGGAATAAGGATGGCGTTTGCGG
>JBAVUB010000302.1:0-11844 GCA_049696575.1 Acidobacteriaceae bacterium
GCCAATGGGCGTCTGGCGGTAGTTCGACGCGTCTGCGGCGTAGAGAGCGCGCGAGGCCGGGTCGAAGCGAACCTCGCCGCGAACCGTGGCTCGAAGTTTCGACTCCAGCTCGCGCGCCGCCTGAAAGGCTTCGTGCGGGTGGCGCGGCTGGTTCACGATGGGCAGTGGGTTCCCCATCAAAGCTCCCTGCGCAGAAAGGCAATCTCGAGGGAGTCCTGCTGGAGAAGCACGGGATTCTGGGTGTAGCGATCGACGGCAGTGAAACCCATGGAGCAGTAGAGCCGATACGCAGCCTGCATGGATTGCGGCATGGTGTCGAGGTACATCGCCGTGTAACCGCGCTCGCGTGCAGCCTCGATAATCGCCTCGGCGAGCCGTCGGCCGAGGCCGGTTCCCTGCTGGCCAGAACGCACCCAGAGGCGCTTCATCTCGCAGGCTCGCTCCTTCGGACGAGAAGATTGATCCAGCTTCAGCGGCTTGAGAGCCACGCATCCGGCGGGATTGTCGTCGCCGAAAGCAAGGAGCACCGCACCCCCAGGCTCGGCGTAGCTGCCGGGCAAACCAGCGAGTTCCTCTTCAAGGCTTTCCACGCAGATATGCTCGCCGCCCACCGAATCATTCAAAAACTGCGCGTACTCCCGCATCAGCGCCCGGCACAGTTCAGCGTCGCCGTTCGGACCGCCGAATTTTGCCGCCCGGATCGTTGCCATACCCGCAATCATACTGGCGGACGCACTCTGCTCTGTTTCGCCGGCCTCGCAGGACCTGATATAAAAGCGCCCATGACGAAAGTTGCCTGCGTCTCTCTCTCCTTCGTTCTCTGTGCCGGATTTCTGACCGCGCCCCCCGGACTTGGACAACCGCCGGCGGCCGATCAACCCGCCGCTCCCGCACACGATCCGCGCATCGGGCCATTGATCGAGTCGCTCAACCAGGCGAAGACGATTCGCGAGACGGCGCTGTCCCCCGATGGCAAATTCATCGTGTGGAATGTGGGCGGGCGCGGTGGATCAGGAATCTCGCTGGCTCCTTTGGATACTCCTTCGGCGGCGAAGCCAATCACGGCGTGTGCGGGTGGCGACAAAGGCCAGGAGAGCAACGCAGTTTTCTCACCCGATTCTCACCGGCTCGCGTTCTTTTCCGATTGCAATGCCAATCACAAAATGGCGATTTTCGTCGCCGATCCTGGGGGTTCGGCAGCGCCCCATCAGCTGGTCGAACTGAATGGCTTCGCCAAGGCGATGCAGTGGTCGCCCGACGGCAAACGGCTCAGCCTCCTCTACGTAGAGGGAGCGACGAGGCCCTCGGGCGCGCTGGCAGCGGAGAAGCCGCCCTCTGGAGTCATCGGCGTAGAAGGGCTGGAAGTGCAGCGCGTGGCCGCGGTCGACGCTGCGACGGGCCAGCTCACGCAAATCACGCCTCCGAAGCTGCACGTCTTCGAGTTTGACTGGTCGCCCGATTCCAAAAAGCTGGCCTACGTCGCCGCGCCGCCTCCGGGCGAGAACAACTGGTGGGTCGCCAAACTGTACACCCAGCCGGTCGATGGTGAGCCCACCGCGATCCTGGATCCGACAACCGTGACCGGACCGCTGCACGGATTGCAGATTGCTGTCCCCCGCTGGTCGCAGGATGGGCAGCAGATCGCCTTCATCGGCGGGTTGATGTCGGATCAGGGATCCACCGGCGGTGACATCTACATGATGCCGGCCACGGGTGGAGAGCCAACGGATGCGACGCCGGATCGCGCCGCCAGTCCCGCATGGTTTGAGTGGCTCGACGACAAGCAAATCGGCGTAGCGGAGATCAAAGACGGGTCGTCGCACCTCTTTGTCTACGACATCACGAATCACCAGGAATCAACGGAATACAACCTCACATTGCCCGGTTCGGTGGGTGCCGGCGGCCAGATGATGAGCGTCGCGACCTCGAACACCAACAACATTGCGCTGATTCGCTCTTCCTTCAACGGCCCTCCGGAAGTCTGGGCCGGCGAGCTAATGGACCTGCGGCAGATCACGCATGTCAACGATGGAGTCAAGCCCCTGTGGGGCAAGGCAGAGTCCGTGGAATGGGACAACGAAGGCTTCCACGTGCAGGGCTGGCTGCTGCTGCCGACCCATTACGATCCGGCGAAGAAGTATCCGCTCATCGTTGAGGTGCATGGCGGGCCTTCTTCAGCGGTGGTGCCCCGCTGGCCTGGTGTCGGCTATGGCCCGGTTCCCTTCTCCGCGCTCGACTACTTTGTGCTGATGCCCAATCCGCGCGGAAGCTACGGCGAGGGCGAGAAGTTCACGCAGGCCAATCGCAAGGACTTCGGCTACGGCGATCTGCGCGACATTCTCGCCGGCGTGGACACGGTCGAGAAGAAGTATCCGATCGACGACGCGCGCGTCGGCCTCACGGGATGGAGCTACGGCGGCTTCATGACGATGTTCGCCGTCACCCAAACGCATCGCTTCAGGGCCGCCGTTGCCGGCGCCGGCCTTTCAGACTGGCTGAGCTATTACGGCGAGAACTCGATCGACCAATGGATGATTCCGTTTTTCGGGGCGTCGGTCTATGACGACCCGGCGGTCTATGCGAAGAGCTCAGCGATCAACTTCATCAAGAACGTAAAGACGCCGGTGCTGGAAGTGGTGGGAGATCGCGACGGCGAGTGTCCCGCGCCGCAGTCGTTCGAGTTCTGGCATGCCCTGCGCGACCTCGGCGATACCACCGAGCTCGTGGTCTATCCCAACGAGGGCCACGGTTTTGTGAATCCCGAACATCGACGCGACGTGCTGGAGCGGGCACTGGGCTGGTTCGAGCAGTACATGCCCTGAGCCGGCGTCAAAGCGGTCTGAGGAAACGGTCAGCCATGGAGCGGTTAGCGAATCGGTGGCTGTACCGTCCAATACCATGGCGGACGCTTGGGCGCCCCCTG
Organism: Acidobacteriaceae bacterium; assembly: GCA_049696575.1. Classification (GTDB taxonomy): domain Bacteria; phylum Acidobacteriota; class Terriglobia; order Terriglobales; family Acidobacteriaceae; genus Palsa-343. Next base: position 2,924 of record JBAVUB010000302.1, read on the forward strand.
GGACGATGGCCATGCGGCTGTCCTGTGTGCCTTGTCCTTTGTTATTCTGAATGGCACATGTAATTTTCAGGTGCGTGGACCGTTTGGGCGGCCCGACTGCTCAGACGGGGAGGTTTCATGCGGCGGTTCGTTGCTTTTGTAGTTCTGTTGTTGTGTTCGCTTCCGGTTGGTCTTTCCATCGCGGGCTGTGGCCACAATCCTAACAATTACTGCGTTAAGAACGGCCATGCTTATGGCGTCACGACCACTCAGGTCGTCTATGTCACTCTGCAGCCGGAAACGACGGGGCTTTCCCTGGCGTGGGGACAGACCGGGAACATTGGCGTGCCCCAGGCCTTTAACTGCAACGGCGGTTCGGAAAGCGTAAGCAAGTACACCTTTGCCAGTTCCAACCTGCAGCTTGCCGACGTATCCCCGTCGGGTGCCATCTGCGCGGGGACCTGGAACCGCAACAGTCCGGGCGGAGTCTCCAACTTTACCATCTGCACGCCGCCTCCCGGCTCTTCGTTGTCCTCGTTCTCAGGGTGCACGTCGACAACCTGCGGCATTGTGCAGATTACCGCTACCGGCGCTGCGGTCACGAGCAATCCAGTCGACATCTATGTGCATCCGCCTATCACATCGATGACCATTCCCAACCAAACGGCGTGCATATCGCAGACTCAGACGCTTTCCACGTCGCTGCTGGCTGAAACCACCGTGACCGGGCCAGGTGGAGTAACTCTGTGCAGCCCCAGCACGATCTCGTGCAGCAGTCCCAACGCGAACGTGGGCACCATCACCTACAATCCGGTGACATCGAGCGTCGTCACCATCAACAACACGACGAACCCGACCAGCACGAATCCGGTGACAGGAACCCCCACGTCGGGCACTCCGAATCCGAACGGAACGGCGACCGCGAATCTGCCCGGCTCAACCATCGTCAATGCGAACACCTCGGACGTGACCTCCGCCGCCGGCTACTTCTCCACCTGCCCGCCAGTCAGCATCAAGCTGAACATCAATGGCTCCACGTCAGCGACGGTGACGCCGAGTTCGCCGCAGACGGTGGTGTCGCAGGTGACCGACACCAACGGCGCGACCATCAACGGCCTGAGTCTGAGCTATGGCTCCACTGAGCCGCAGAACCTCAGCGTCAGCAGCACAGGCCTGATCACCGCAAGCTTCCCCAGTCATGCCACAGTGACCGCAATTTGCGAGTCCCCGAACTGCAACCCCGCTCCCGTGAATCTCATTGGAACCCTGGGCAACGGCATGCCGGTCACCGGCAATATCGTCACCGTCAATTCTCCGGGACCCAGCAGCAATCAGATCTGGATGGCCTCGTCGCAGTCGCCTTATTTCTCTGAAGTCGATTTGACCACCGGAGGATCGGCCGCGCCGGTGCGACTGCCTTACCCACCCAACTCGATGGTGATGAACCAGAGCGGAACCAGTCTGTACTTCGGCAGCTATTACGAACTGATGATCTACGGCACGCTCGGCAACTCGCTCACCAAGGAAGTCCCTTCGGTGCCGGGCGTGGTGCTGGCCGTGTCACCGACCGGATCGACGGTGGTAATCAATGATCAGCTGCGGCAGGTCATTTATCTCTACAGCACGACGGGCGGCACCTACACCAGTATCGGAGGCGTTGCCAGTCGCGCTCAGTATTCCCCTGATGGCACTACCGTCTACATCAGCGGGCAGGATCCCACCACCGGCCAGAACACCCTGTTCGTCAACAACAGCAGTTCCGGCTGGTCCAGCTACCCGCTGAACAACCAGCCGACCTATAGCTGCCCTCTGGAAGCGGCGGGCTCCGCCACAGTGCCGGCCTACAACCCGTCGTGGGACCCCTTCTGCGGACCGTCGCTGACCGTCACCGTTCCCAGCGTCGCCACCTTCCTCAGCGGAACCTCCGCCGCCGCGAGGAGCTTTTGTCCGAACAGCAATGCGAATCCGCCGTATTATCCGCCCGCAGGCGATGTGGGCGTCACGACGACGCAGCTAACCGCGACGCCCGATGGCAACCACATTCTTGGGGCGGACGGAACCACCTTCACCGATATCTGGCTCTTCCAGGGAAGCACGCCGTCGGGACCGACGGGCGTGCCCATCGGGGCGTGCCCTGCTTATGGCGGAACGCCCCTGACCCTGACCACGTCGTTCGCGCAGGGGACGCTGCCCGTGTCGCCTTCCGAGGTCGACCAGGTGGTTTCGGCGCCCGACTCGAGCGTGGCCTTTGTCACGTATAACGCGGGGACAGCCGCCGGGCTGCTGCCCTATTACCAGCCTTCGTCGACGGCAGGCGCTCTCGGCACCATCGGCGCCGTGCAGCTTTCCTCGGGCGCGCTGGCGCCGATTGCCGGCACCTTCAGCCCCGATGGCACGATCTTTTTCACCAGCTCCACGGGCGACAACCTCGTCCACATGGTGAACACCACTACGCTGAAGGACACCCAGACGATCAATCCGGCCCTGACGAATGGAAACGGCGTCGCCGTACCCGCCCAGTTCCTCGCCGTGAAGAGCCGGCCCACGACTTAGTACAACTGAACCGTCCAGAAGAGCGGCCAGCCAACGCTGGCCGTTTCCTTTTTCCAGCAGGATTGGCCGCCAGCCGGGTCGCCTGCACGCGGCGGTACACTAAAACCCATGTCGCGCATCGCCATCATCTCGAAGCCGCAGAAGGACGAACTTCGCGTTCTGCTGCCGGAACTGGTGCTGTGGCTCAAATCGCACGGGCATGAGCCGCTGCTCGATCCGGTGAGCGCCAACTACGTCACCGAGGAGAAAGTCTACGCGCGCCCCGATCTGTCCTCGCTGAGTCCGGACCTGGTGATTGTGCTGGGAGGCGATGGAACGTTGCTGGCGGCAGCGCGCGTGTTCGCCCGCACCGGGGTTCCGATCCTCAGCGTCAATCTGGGCGCCCTCGGATTCCTCACCGAAGTGCGTCTGGCGGATATCTACACGCACCTCGAAGCATGGCACAAGGGCGCATGTTGCATCGAGTCGCGGGCCATGGTGCACAGCGAACTGTGGCGTGACGGAAAGATGAATTGCGAGCATGATGCCCTCAACGATGTAGTGGTGGCCAAGGGCGCCATTGCGCGCATGGGCCATTTTGCCGTGGAGGTGGATGACCAGCTCGCCGCAGTTTTCCGCGCCGACGGGGTGATCGTCGCCACGCCCACCGGATCGACAGCCTATTCCCTGGCTGCCGGAGGACCGGTCCTGACGCCGGGAGTCGACGGCCTGGTCGTGACGCCAATCTGTCCTCACCAGCTCACCCTGCGCCCGATGGTATTGCCCGGCGCATCCCGCATTCTTGTGCGCATCGAAGGCGTTCCCGACCAGACTTTTCTGACCGTCGATGGCCAGGAGGCCATTCAGCTGCGCCTGGGCGACGAGCTGCGCTGCCGCCGTTCCGATCTCTCCGTGAAACTGATTCGCCTGGTGGAAAACGGCTTCTTCGACGTGCTGCGCTCGAAGCTCAAATGGGGCGAGAAGTAGAGCGGCGGTTGCAGCCCGGCTTCCCGGCCGCAATAAAGCTACGCCTACGGCTTCGTCAGTTCTCCCAGCAACTGGTGCGCCTTGTTGGCCAGGTTACGAGCGCCGTCGAGATCATCGGCCTTGAGCGCATCCCGCGCTCGGGTAATGTAGGTGCGAATCAGAGTCGCAGTCTTCTGCTCATCCGCGTTGAGCGGACGCTTGATCGCGTTCAGCCCATTTTCCGTGGAATCGATCAGGTCGGAAATCGTGCGGCGATCGGCGGTATTGGAGTTGTCGTTGGCGGTTGAAAGCTGCCCGATGGGAGACATTTCGGGAGGCTGCACATTCGCTGCCTGCGAGTTTTGTGTTGTCGGCGGAGTCGCGCCCTGTGCGGTCTTCGGTACATCTGCAGTCTCCGGAGTTCCCGCAGGCCGATTGTGGCGCTTCGTGGACCGGTGCGGCTCCGAGCTCGCCGTTTCAATCTTCGTTTCGGCCGGCGCGTTCGTATCCAGCTTGATCAGGGGTCTCGTAACTGCAGGCAGCGGCGGCGGCATCGGCGAAAGCAGGGCAACCATCCGCTCCGGCGGCAGCGGCGGCGCCTGCGCCGCCGGAGACACGATCGTCACCGGCTCTTTAGGGCCGCATCCCGTCAGCAGCGCCAGCAACACGGCAAGCGCGGCTATGCTCTTTCCGGATCTCATGGTCCGGACCTTTCTGGCTGGGTCTCACCACCCTGGCGAGCAAGCTCGCTGGGAATCGCGTGTCCCGTGGATTCCGGAATTACGCGCTGTCCCGAACCGGCAGATACCAATGGGAGCCGCAGTACAAATGTAGTTCCGCTCCCTGTCTTCGATTCTACGTCAATCTGGCCATGGTGCATCTGCACAATGCGGTAGGCCATGGCCAGACCAATCCCGCTCCCCTCCTTCTTGGTCGTGAAGTACAGGTCGAAGATCCGGGCCCGGATTTCATCCGGGATTCCCTCTCCGTGGTCACGGACCCGGATATACGCCCAGCGCGAGTCTTCGGCCAGCCGGACTTCCAGCAGCCCGCCGGTAGCCATGGCCTGCGCCCCGTTGAGCACCACGTTCAGCAGCGCCTGTTCCAGCAGGTCGGCGTCGACCCGGCAGAGCACCGGCCGCGCCGGCGACTGGCTCTCGACCGTAATGTCCCGCGTCTGCAGTTCGGCCGATGCCAGCCCCAGCACGCTGGCCACGACCGCCCGCAGATCCTGATCCTTCAGCTGCAGTTCCACCGGCCGCGAGAAGTCGACCAGCGTCTGCACCACGCGATCGAGGCGGCGAATCTCGCTCTGGATAATGTCGAGATGCCGCAACGCGTCGCCGCCGGCGTGAACCTTGTTCCGGAGCAATTCCAGATGGACGACGATGGCATTGATCGGATTCTTAACCTCGTGACCAACTCCGGCCGTGAGTCGGCCGATCGAGGCCATGCGCCGCGAAACCTCCAGCTCCGTCTCAATCTCCCGAACCGATTCCAGATCGTGCAGGGTCAGCAGCGCGCCCAGAGAATGCCGATCCCGGGACTGAGAGTCATGAATGAAGTCGAGCGAAACCTCGACGCGGCGGCCCGTTTCGGTGGTGACTTCTTCCTGGACGATCGACATGCCGCCCTCAAACGCATCGCGAACAATGCGCCCGAGCCGCGTGTTGCGGTCGAAAATCTCGCGGACTTCCGCTCCAAAGATGTGCTCGCGCCCGATGTTGAGAAAGCGCTCCACCGCGCTCGAGACCAGGACGGCGCGAGCATCGCGCGTGAACAGCATGATGCCGTCCTGCAGATTGGACAGGATCTGGTCGAGATTCTCGCGCAGAGCGGAAAACACTTCTTCCACGTTGCGGATGCGCTGGCCGAGGCGCTCGATCTTGCCCGAAACCTGAGCGACCGCGTCGTCGCTGCGCCGCGATTCCCGCTCCGGCTCCGGAAGCTGTGGGCCGATCAGCTCGGGCTCCACGGTGCGGCGCAGTTCACGGGAACTCGGTGTATCGGCGAGCGCCTCCTGCGCGGCCAAAGTGTCCAGGCGATGGCTGATCTGCTCGATGGGCTGCAGAGCCAGGTTGGCCACAAACGCCGCCACGATCAGCGAGATGATCATCGCCAGTCCCATGAAACTGAATGACTCGATCAGCCAGGGCCGAAAGGCGTGGCCGAGAAAGGTGGTGCGAATGCCGATGCGGATGGTCAGGAACGGCTGATCGTTGCGGTCGAGGCCGAGCGAGACGTTGTAAACCTGCGGCGGCCCGAAGACGATGCGGAAGGTGCGGATCAAAGTCTGGCGACGCAGCACCGAATAATCAGGACGATTCGGAAGCACCTGGTCGTCGAGCGAAGAGTCCGGCACGGCAATAATGGCGCGATTCTGGCGATCCACGATCGCCACGTCGAGGATGGTAGGCGAGTAGTTGACGATGGCCGTCATCTGGGAGTTCAGGCCTGGGTCTTTGCGCAGCGAATCGGCCACGGCAGCGCGGACGGCAGCAGGATCGTTCGGATCGAACTTCCGGTCGCGCAGGCCCGAATCCAGCGTCTGGCGCATCTGAAAAAGCACGTTGTGCGCGAGGTAGTCGGTCGCGTTCCAGGACTGCTCGATGTTCTGCTGGAGCAGCTGGCTCAGCCAGATCCAGGAAAAAACCACCACAACCGAAAACACCAGGCCGGTGATGGCGAGGACGAGTTTGGTCTTGAGCCGCATGGTCGGGGGCTGCGCTCAACGTTTAGGGATCAGTTAATGGGAGAATACTGGCATTGCCGCTCTCGCGCCACATTATTCTTCCGGAGCGCCCGCAGCGGCAGCGGAACTTCCATACTCGCGCAGCTTGTTGTGCAGAGTTTTGAGGCTGATCCCGAGGATTTCGGCGGCCCGGGTTTTGTTGTTGTGTGTGGATTCGAGCGTTTTGAAGATCAGCATCCGCTCGGCATCGTCAACGGTGGCGCCCACCTCGAGCTGAATCGCATTGGGAGGCAATTCGCTCACGGCACGCACCGGGCGGCTTCCAAAACCAGGCGGCAGGTGGCGTGACTGAAGGGTGCCTTCGGCGCAGAGAACGATGGCGCGCTCGATGGTGTTGCGCAATTCACGCACGTTGCCCGGCCAGTCATGAGCCACCAGCCGCGCCAGCATCTCGCTGTCGATCCCCGAGACCCGGCGCTGGTGCTTCTGGTTCATGTCGGTGATCATCGCGTCGGCAAGCGCGGGAATGTCTTCCTTGTGCTCCCGCAGCGGCGGCATGTGGATATTGAACACGTTGAGGCGGTAGTACAGATCGCCGCGCAGATGGCCGTCGTCGACCGCCTCTTCGGGATTCTTGTTGGTGGCAGCGAGGACGCGAACATCGATCGGCGTTTCCACCTTGCTGCCGAGCCGCCGCAGCTTGCGATCCTCGAGCACCCGCAGCAGTTTGGCCTGGGTGGCAATCGGCATTTCGCCGATCTCGTCCAGCAGCAGGGTTCCGTCCTCGGCCAGCTCGAAGCAGCCGGCACGCCGCTCGATGGCGCCGGTGAATGCTCCCTTTTCGTGGCCGAAGATTTCGCTTTCAATCAGCGTCTCCGGAATGGCCGCGCAGTTGACCGCGACGAAGGGCTTGCTGCGGCGCGGGCTCAGATCGTGCAGGGTGCGTGCGACCAGTTCCTTCCCCGTGCCGCTTTCCCCGGTGATCAGCACCGAAACGTTGCTGGTGGCCACGCGCTCGATGAGCGTGAAAACCTCCTGCATTTTCTTCGAAGCGCCGACCAGTGAGCCCAGCACTCCGGTCTCGCGCAACTTGCGGCGGGTGACTTCGAGCTCGCGCTCGGTGTCGCGCTGGCGCGCGGCGTTGGCGAGGATGGTCCGCAGGCGCGTCGAGTCAACGGGCTTCTGGATGAAATCGTAGGCGCCGTTCTTCATGGCTTCGACCGCGGAATCGATGGAACCCTGCGCGGTGAGCATGACCACGGCAATTTTTTCGCTGCTTTCTCCAAGACGGGCAAGGAGTTGCAGACCGTCCATGCGCGGCATCTTGAGGTCGGAAACGACGATGCCTGGCTGCCAGGCGCTTACTTTTTCGAGAGCTTCCAGGCCGTCCCGAGCGGTTTCGGTGCGATACCCCCATCCGGAAACCAGCTCGGCAAGGCCCGAAAGGGCGTGCGGCTCGTCTTCCACAATGAGGACTTTTTCCTGGCTTGCCATGTTTGCGGGTTCAACGCGGGGGATCACGGTTTGTTGTATCACTTTTGAGCCATCCCGGACCAACCTAGGGGCATACGCCCTAAATTCCAGGTCCTGTATCCTTAAAGAAGCGTGCAAAATCCTCGTTTACGACTCTTCCTGCACTGGATTCCGGCGTTGATCGGAATCGGCATCATCGTCGCGGAATCGACGGCCACGATGTCGGCGGAAAACACCAGCCGATGGCTCCTGCCTCTGTGGGTCAAGCTGTTTGGACCCATCAGCCCCGCACACTGGGCGGTCGTTCACCACTACATCCGCAAGACCGGCCATTTTGTCGGCTACGGCTCGGTGAGCCTCGGGTTTTTCGACTCCTGGCGCGTGACGCTCGAGCACCGCTGGCCGTTGTGGCGCGTGCGATTCCGGTATGCCGCGGGTCTGGCGCTGCTCTGCACGCTGCTGCTGGCCAGCTGGGACGAGTGGCACCAGAGTTTTCTCCCCGGGCGGACCAGCTCGGCCCACGATGTGGCGCTGGATTTCTGCGGAGCGGTCATGGCGCAGCTGCTTTTGTTCTGCATCGTCAGCGTTTGCCGGAAACGGGTCCCCGATCCTGGTAATCCTCTTTTCTCGTGATCCGTTGAGGAACCGGCCTCCCTGGTATTAGGTTCGTTCGGTCTATTCTTCCCCCCTTGCTCCGTTGCAGGTCGCTGTCGACAGGACCGAGGTCGTGCCCTGACACCAACCTCATCCCTGCGATCCCGAAGGGCGGATACCAAGCTTATTGCTGCGATCCCAGCGGGTCCGGGCCGTGAGGGTACCCCCCGGGGGTGGGCCGATGGGTATTTCCATTGATTCTGTGGGGGTTGCAGGGTACCAGGTTTGGGGTATTACCCTCCCAGGCACCGGGCACCGGGCACCGGGCTCAGGGCACAGGGAACCGGGCATAGGTTGGGGGCTGGGTGGGGTGGAGGCTTCGAGGTCGATGGGGTCGTCGGAGTGGTATTCGTCGGGCGGGGCTGGGGTTGGGGGAGGGGTTTCTCGGGCGCGGATGCTGGTGGCCCAGTGGGCGGCGGATTCCGGATCGCGTTTGCGGCGGGGTGGGTCCATAAATTTTCGGATATGGGCGCAGGTGGGGCAGTGGACTTCGGATTTCGGGCCGCCGCAGTCGGGGTGATTGGAGGAGCAGCGCGGGTTGAAGAGGGGCTGGAGGTGGGGATGGAGCGTGGACCAGGCGCCGCGGGTGGTGAGTTCGCGGCAGATGGGGCAGTCGCAGTGGGTG
>JBAVUB010000303.1:0-2259 GCA_049696575.1 Acidobacteriaceae bacterium
TTGTCGTCCTGAGCGGAGCGAAGAGGAGTCGAAGGACCCCCCGACCAGCGGGAGGGGATTGGCTCGAAGAGCCACCGCTTTGCTTTTGTATTTGACTTGCTCCCTGAGCGAAGTTTTATGTGACGACCCTCAGCAAATCCCGGCGGGGTCTAGGCGTCACGATGTTCTACTTTAGAACACATTACGCGACCTAAAGAGATACCCTCACCGCGTGGCCAAGCCCACAAAAAGAAAAAACATCGTGGGGAGGAAAGTAGCCGAAGCGAGGGCGGCTGCCAAGCCCCCTCTTACACAAGACGCGCTTTCCGGAAAGTTGGCCAAATCTGGAGTCCAACTCGATCGAGCCGCAATTGCGAAGATCGAAAATAACCTTCGCCGAGTTCTTGATTACGAAGTGAAGGCCCTGGCACATGCTCTGGGTGTGTCCGTCGCCTCGCTCTTCGAGGACGCGAAGTGACCGACGCTACCTCCCAGTTGCGATCAGCTACGAGAAGGGCCAAGTCCGACGTCGCAAACAAACTTATCAGCATGTTTCTCCACGATTTGAGCCGAAGGATCTCCCACACCTGGGAAATCCGAGTCGATAGCGAGGAATACGCCGATCTTGTCAGAAAACGCTTCGACAATCGCTGCCCATATTGCGGACGCGGCCTGAGCGATACGCAATGCGTGATCGAGCACCTCGACGGGATGAACCGGTACCGAGTCGGCCTTCACATCCCTGGCAATGTTCTGGTCGCCTGTAAGATCTGCAACAGCGAGAAGCGACGCGACGATTCGCTCAAGGTGCTTTCGCTTGCTGGGTCAGGCTGGGAGTCATTTCTATCTCACGACGGCAGCCGCTGCGCCCCGTCGTGCCGAACTTGCAGCTATTGGGTAACGATTTGGCCTGCCGAGTACGAGAGAAAGTCGAATCTGCAGACAACTACGGAGAGAATCCGTTCGTTTCGCGCGCAGTTCCCTCAATCCGAGAGAATGATCTCCTTGCTTTCCGAGGCCTTGCCGACTCTGCTAACAAAACTCTACTCAGACTGCCAGGATTTTGCCGAGAAGGAGATTGGGGCACTGCTAAAACGCTTCGAAGAGATCGAGGCGGCGCGTGACGATGTGCCAACAAATTGACGAGAGTCCCGCGTCTCTGGACCCTCGATCACTTGTTCACGCGCTTCGATCAAGCCAGGAAACCGGTCCGCAGTCATCTTCAGCACCCTTGCGAAGAAGGTCGACATTCCAGTCGGAAAGGTCTCTACTCTCATCGATTCCGACACCTAAGGCCCGCTCCAAGTCAAAAAGCGAATCCCAAAATGCTCCCTGAAGTGCAACGGCGGTTCGGAACAACTGCTCAGCCTCAGACCTTTGGCCGTCCGTCAAACTCCGTGGCCTACGTTTGCCAGCCATCAGCCGCCTCTCATTTGGATTTACGTCGCTATTGCGCCAACGGAACCACCGATGGCCCACGGGTTTTCCTTCCACCTGGCTACATCAATCGGGAGAGGCATTTGGACGCTGTCACGGCGCTTCATTTTGCCGGATCATAGCAGACGGTGGACTGCGGAAATGCAGACAACTGAGTGGATTTCGGGGACGGGTGACCGTTTTAGGAACACTCCCCAAATCGGGCCCAATCGTGGCACCAACGGAGTTCCGGCGGATCCGAAAATTGTGATCCAAACCTCTCGAATCCGGCCATGAATCGGCCAATCTCGAAAACCTGTCAACCCCCGCACCTCTTCACCAAAGTAATGCCCCCTCATTCCGAACCACTTCCGTCTTTATACCCTCAAAGAGTTTTGGCGACTTACCCCCCTCCAATCTGATATACTGAACTTAGAATAGAAAAAGAGAAAAAGCCTGCCCACCCGGCGGGCTTTTCTGTTTCCGGAGAGGAGACCCGCCATGCCAGCAATGTCGCCAACCCGCGCAGTCCGACCCCGTCCGGCCGCCGCCCGGCTCCTGGCTCCCGGCTCCTTCCTCCCCGCCGCCTCTCTATCAATCACAGCCGAGTCCCCGTCCAACCCGGCCGCCTGTGTAACAAACACAGCCGTCTCTGTAGCAAACACGACCGCCTCTGTAACAAACGCGGTCGTTTCGCAACTGACTCGTTTTCAATTACTTCCAAAGTGCCGAGCTTTCCGGTCATCATTAAGCCACGAAGAATCAAACACATGCGAATTTCATGCCAGGGGAAGGGGGGAGGGGGGTAGGGGTACCGCCCACAAAAACAGAAGTACCCAAACCATCCGGTAAACTACCCATGAG
>JBAVUB010000304.1:0-2885 GCA_049696575.1 Acidobacteriaceae bacterium
GTCCGACGCGCTGCGGGAGCGGCTGGGCGATTTGCGGAAGCGGGGGTTCAATCGGCTTTACCAGAACGGGACGATTTACGAGTTTTCGACGCCGGAGTCGCTGCTGGAGGTTGATTTTGGGCTCCCGGTTTTCGTGCTGGTGGATCGCATTGCGGTTGCGGCGGAGAATCGGGCGCGCATTGTCGATGCTGCGGAGATCGGGTATCGAGAGTCGGGCGAAATTCTGTTTGAGGTGCTGGCCGCGCGGGCGGACGCGGCTTCGCCGCAAAACGGATCGGAAAGGGTGGTTGCGGAACGGCTGCGTTTTTCCGCCGCGTTCGAGTGCAAGGGATGCCATCGGGTTTATCGCGAGCCCGAGCCGAGTTTGTTTTCATTTAACAATCCGTACGGGGCGTGCCCGCGCTGCCAGGGGTTCGGGAACACGATTGACTTCGATCTGGACCTGATCATCCCGGATAAGTCGAAGACGCTGGACGAGGGGGCGATCGATCCGTGGAATCGGCCGAAGTATCGGCCGTATCTGACGGAATTGCGGCGGGCCGCGCGCCTGAGCGGCATCCCGCTCCACACGCCGTGGTGGGATTTAACGCCGGAGCAGCAGCGGTTTGTGCTGGATGGGGAGGGTTCGTTCCCGGGCGTGCATGGATTTTTCGCGCTGCTGGAGCGGAAGAAGTACAAGCTGCACGTGCGGGTGATGCTGAGCAAGTATCGCGGCTACGCGTTGTGCCCGGAGTGCAAAGGGCAGCGGCTGCGGGCTGAGGCGCGGGCGGTGCGGCTTGGCGATGGCGGCGAGGGGAAGAATATTTGCGAGGCGGCGGCGCTGACGATCAGCGCGGCTGCGCGGTTTTTCTCGACGCTCACGCTCACGCCGATGCAGGAGGAGATTGCGGGGAGCATTCTGGAGGAGATTCGGCAGCGGCTGATGTTCCTGGACGCGGTTGGACTCGACTACCTGACGCTGGACCGGCTGGCGTCGACGCTTTCGGGCGGCGAATCGCAGAGGATCCAGCTGGCAACGTCATTGGGATCGCGGCTGGTGGGAGCGCTGTACGTGCTGGACGAGCCGTCGATCGGGCTGCATCCGCGGGATACGGCGCGGCTGATCCGCATCCTCGATGAACTGCGCGACCTGGGGAACACGATTCTGGTGGTGGAGCACGATCCCGACGTTTTGCGCGCGGCGGATTATCTGCTGGACCTGGGGCCGGGCGCGGGGGAGTTCGGGGGCAAGGTACTGGCGGCGGGTTCGGTGGCGGAGGTTGCGGCAAATCCGGCATCGATAACGGGGAAGTATTTGAGCGGGCATCTGACGATTCCGGTGCCGGCACGGCGGCACAAGCCGGGGTCGCAAAAGGAATGGCTGCGGGTGAAGGGCGCACGCGCCAACAATCTGAAGGGCATCGACGTGGATATTCCGCTGAATCTGCTGGTTGCTATTACCGGCGTGTCGGGATCGGGCAAGTCGACGCTGGTCCACGAGGTGATTTACAAGGCGGTCGCGCACCGGCTGGGGCGGACGGAGGGCGGCGATCCGACCGGCCTCTATAAGGACATCAGGGGCGTGGAGCGGCTGAACGACATTGTGCTGGTGGATCAGACGCCAATTGGGCGGACACCGCGGTCGAATCCCGTGACGTATATCAAGGCGTTCGACGCGATAAGGGAGTTGTTTGCGGCGCAGCCCGAGGCGCAGCGGCGCGGCTACACGGCTGGCCACTTTTCGTTCAATGTGCCTGGCGGGCGATGCGATGTGTGCGAAGGCGACGGGACGGTGACGGTGGAAATGCAGTTTCTGGCCGACGTGGAGCTGCCCTGCGAGGAATGCGGCGGCACGCGCTACAAAGCAAGCACGCTGGAGATTCACTACAAGAATCGGAGCATCCACGACGTGCTGCAGATGACGGTGCGGGAGGCGCTGCGTTTCTTTGCGGGGCATCCGAGGATCGTCGACAAGCTGGCGGTGCTGGAGGAGATTGGCCTGGGGTATGTGCGGCTCGGCCAGTCCGCCACCACGCTTTCCGGAGGCGAGGCACAGCGCGTGAAGCTGGCGGCGCATCTGGCCACGGTGCGCTCGGAAGGGCGGTCGTCGGACGGGAAGAAGGGCGGCAGCCGGGTGCTCTACATTCTGGATGAGCCGACAACAGGCCTGCACTTCGACGACGTTGGGAAGCTGCTGGTGGCGTTCCGGAAGCTGATCGACAGCGGCGGGTCGCTGGTGGTGATCGAGCACAACCTGGACATTATTAAGTCGGCGGACTGGGTGATCGATCTGGGGCCGGAAGGCGGCGCCGCAGGCGGGCAGGTGGTGGCGACGGGAACGCCGGAGGCAATCGTGAACAACGAGCTGTCGCATACCGGGCACTGGCTGGGCCGGGTGCTGGGCGGACACGTTGAGGCTGAGGTGGGTCAGGCGACGGAAAGCGAAGTGTTCCAGTGAGGGGATGCATATGGGGTCCGGGAATTTGCCTTTCGCTGCTATTGGGAATGGCCGCAATCGCCGTGGCGCAACCGGTCCCTCTTCCACCCGGGACCACGGGCGGCGACCAGGAACAGCAGAAACAGGCGTCGGACCCGCTCGAAGGCGTCGAGTCCGCCATCGAGGCGAAGAACTACGCGCAGGCCGCGAGCCGCCTGGACGTTTATCTTTCAGCCCATCCTGAGGACGGGCGGGCTCTGTTTGACCGTGGGTACGTCGAAGATGCGCAGGGTCACACCGACGCGGCCGAGGGTTGGTACCGCAAGGCGATCGCGGCGGACCCGAAGCAGTTTGAAGCGCGTCTGGCGCTGGGGCTGCTGCTGGCAGCCACAGGTGACGCGCAGGACGATCAGGCGGCTCGCGAGCAGCTCGATGCGGCCACCCGACTGGAGCCGAACCCGCCCAATCC
>JBAVUB010000305.1:0-3815 GCA_049696575.1 Acidobacteriaceae bacterium
CCCCCATGGACCCCGCCAGGTTCACCCCACAGCAAGAAGCTAGCTCCCAAACCATGCCCGGATCAACACAAACCTGCCCCCCGCCGCAGTACCCGAGTACCGTCTCTTCCTGAAACGGGAAACCCTCCCGGCGCAAAAACCCCTCAGCCCCGTCAAACAAAGGCCCCGCGAAGCACCCCGCACTCACTCACCCGCGCCGTTTTCCATCTATTCGCCGTCTGTTCATCCCTCGTTGATGCCCCCGTCATTGCCCGCACCGCACAGTACCTCTGGCCCGGCCTGTGCCCCCCTGTGGCCGGTATTTCCAAAAAATCCAGTCACGAGAGGTTTTGAATCCATGCTCAGGAAAGCAGCACTGTGTTTGCTCGCCGCGTCTTTGGCCACCGTCGGATTCGCGCAGCAGGACCATCCCCGCGGCATCCCCCATCTCGATCACGTCTTCCTCATCATGATGGAAAACCACGGCTATCAGCAGGTCATTAATAATCCCAACGAGCCTTATCTCAACAGCCAAATCAACGCCGGCCGCGTCAACCTCGCCACCAACTACTTCGCCGTCGGCCATCCCAGCCTCACCAATTACCTTGAAGTCGTCGGAGGCTCCAACTTCGGCGTTCGCAGCGATAACTCCCCCGACTGGGGCAACACCGCCTGCACCCCCAATATCGCCAGCGGCATCGTCAACGCCGACAACGGCGGCGGCAACGCCCCCGTTCCCGTCGACGCCGGCAATATTTGTCCCATCTGGGGCACCGGAACCGACGCCGAAACCCCCGCCGTCGATACCTGGAATGAAATCTCCGGACCCTTTGTCGCCCTCGCCGACCTCGACGGAGTCAAGTCCGTCTCCGCCGCTCCCACCACAGGCAAGACCATCGCCGATCAGCTCGCTGACGCCGGTCTCCGCTGGAAGTCCTACCAGGAAAGCCTGCCCCTCGGCTCCTCCTACGGCGTCAACTACAGCAACGGCGCCGTCACCAACCTTACCGACTTCACCAACCTCGCCCCCCTCACCTCCTCCAGCGTGGTCCAGGACTACGCCGTCAAACACAACCCCTTCGCCTATTTCGCCAGCGTTCAGGGCGGAAGCGATCCCGACAACAGCCTCGCCAGCGTCGTCGGCTTCGACGGCCCACGCGGCCTCTACGCTGACCTCACTTCCGGCAACCTCCCCAGCTTCGCCTTCATCGTGCCCAATCAGTGCGATGACCAGCACGGCCGCGGCAACGCCGACGCCTTCTGCGCCTTCGACTACGGTGAGAACAACAGCGGCTACACCTACGGCACCCAGGTCGGATTAAACCCCGGCCTCATCCAGCAGGGTGATGTCACCCTCGAGCGCCTCGTCAAAGCCATCCACAAGTCCCCCGCGTGGGACTCCGGTCGCAACGCCATCATCATCGTCTGGGATGAGAACGACTACAGCGGCAGCACCACCCAGCTCACCGGCCTCTACCCATCCCAGAACCAGAACCGCGTCGTCCTCACCGTCCAGACCAACTACGGTCCGGAAGGGGTGCAGAGTGATCGCTACTACACCAGCTTTTCCATCCTGAAGTCTCTCGAGGCCGGCTTCGGCTTGCCTTGCCTCAACCACGCGTGCGACCCCAGCGTCCACGTCATGTCCGATCTGTTTGGCGAAGATCACCACTGGTAGCTTTCGCCCGGATCCTGAACGCCACAACCAGGACGGGCCTCCGTCCCCTTCGGAGGCCCGTCTTGCGTGCTCTGGAATCCGAGGTAGGCCTCAACCGCGTCTCCCGCATCCCACCTTATATGTCCGACCCTGCCGCCCCTCACGTCCCGCAAGGCCGCAACAAAGACCCCAACTTCGGAGTGGTCGTCGCTGCTGCCGCCGTTGCCCTGATCGTCATCTTCATTGCGGCCTTCCTCGTCGTCCGTCACTCCGGCCGCCATCTCCTGCCGCAGAAACAGCACGACAACGAACCGCACTCGTACCTCCGCCTGCCCGATTCGAGTCACACCGCTGCCTGACGCGGTCACCTCACGCCCAAAAGCTGCACACCCTCCGCTCTCCCGGCAGACCGCAATGCCTCATCGAGAGTTGCCAGCGCCAGGACTCTTCGTTTCGCAAGTTCCAGGTATGCCGCGTCGTAAACGGTCAGTCGATGACGGCTGGCTAGTTGCAGCGTCTCTCCCCATGCCTGACGCTCCGTCTCCCCATCGGTCGCAATCGAAAGCAGGGCCAGATCCCCCAGCGTCGCGTCTCGAAAATCCGCCGTATGCCGCCCCCGCCGTACGCCCATCTCGAGAACGTTTGCGACCTCAAGCTTCCAGAAAGACGTAACCCACGCGCCACCTTTTGCGATCGTCGCGAACACCTCATCAACCGCAGTAGTGGTTTCGTCGCTATAGACCCAGGCAAGCGCTACGGAACTGTCGAGAACCAGGCTCACGGCCGTCCCGAGTCGCGGTCAGCTTTCAACGTCTCCCACGTCAACTCTCGCCCTTTGAACTGCGCCGCGCGTCCCCGGATCCGCTCCATCGCTGCGAGCACCTGATTTTGATCGACCCGGCTGGATGCAGGGACCAGGCGCGCAACCGGTCTTCCGTGTCGCGTAATCACAACTTCCTCCCCCCGCTCCACTTCGTCGAGCAGAGTTCCCAGGGTGTTCTTGGCCGCAAAGGCTCCGACGAAGCGCATATCCTCCGCCCTCCATCTAGCTTAAGCTAGCTTATACTAGATTTACGTCAAACCTACCGACCCTCACCGCCGAAACCATGGCTCCGATACCCTAATTCCATGTCCGCCGTAGCACTCTCGCTCGAAAACAAAGTCGCCCTCATCACCGGAGGCTCGCGCGGCATCGGCGCTGCCACCGTCCGCCTTTTCCGCCAGGCCGGAGCCCGCGTCGCCTTCAATTACCGCGCCGCTCAATCCGCCGCCGAAGCGCTCTCCACCGAACTCGGCGGACCCCAATCCTGCGCCGCCTTCGCCCAGGATCTCTCAACCCCCGAAGACGGCCGCAGCCTCGTCCGCCGCACCGTCGACCACTTCGGCCGCATCGACATTCTCGTTGCCAACCACGGCATCTGGGAATCGAACGACGCACCCATCGCCACCATGTCCGACGCGCAATGGCGAACGACGCTGGCCATCAACCTCGACAGCGTCTTCGGCCTCATCCAGGCCGCAGCCGCAGCCATGCAGCAACAAGCGCGGACCAGCACCGCACCCGATCCGGCCGGCAATATTATCCTCGTCAGCTCCACTGCGGGTCAGCGCGGCGAAGCCTTCCACGCCGACTACGCCGCCAGCAAAGGTGCCATCATCAGCATGACCAAAGGCCTGGCAACCGAGCTAGCGCCGCACGGCATCCGCGTCAACTGTGTCGCGCCTGGTTGGGTCAACACAGAAATGTCCGCGCCGGCGCTCGGCGACGCTGCAGCCAGCCAGCGCGTCCTTTCGCTGATTCCGCTCGGCCGTCCTGCCGACCCGCTCGAAATCGCCGGCCCCATCCTGTTTTTGTGTACGCCCCTTGCTGGCTTTATGACCGGAGAGATCGTCAATGTAAATGGAGGAGCCGTCCTCGTCGGCTAAGATCGCCTTACCCATGAGAAAGTCCCCGTTTTCGATCCTTGCGGCCCTGCTTCTTTTCGGCTCCTCTCTCGCTCTGCGCGCTCAGGCCGACGCGCCGCCGCCCAACTCGACCATCGCCGCGCCCACCACAGCCGAAGAGGACACCAGCAGCAAAAAGGCGCGCGCCGCTCTCGACGCCATGGTCCAGGCGCTCGGCGGCAACCAGTGGCTCAACGCCCAGAACAGCTACGTCGAAGGCCGCATCGCCGGCTTC
>JBAVUB010000306.1:0-7913 GCA_049696575.1 Acidobacteriaceae bacterium
GCTCCGGGATTTCCGCCATATGCGCAACGTCGGGCCGCAGGGTCGCGCGGTCACGCCGTTCCTCGATGTCCTGGGTCCCGCCGCGTGGCTGCTGATCACCGCGCTCTACAACGTCTTCCCGCTGCCCCGCAGCGCCGGCTTCCGCCGCTCGTTCCAGCACGCTGGTGAAGCGCTGGACCGCGGCTATAACGTCGTGGTTTTCCCCGAGGGATTCCGCACCGAGACCGGCCTGCAACCCTTCCGTCCGGGCATCGGCCTGCTGGTGCGCGAATCCGCCACGCCCGTGCTTCCCGTTGCTTTGGCCGGCCTGAGCGAGCTGAAGCAGCGTGGTAAAGGCTGGTTCCGCTCGGGAAAACTCATCGTCCGGGTGGGCGAACCGATTAGCTTCGATCCGAACGATTCGCCGGAGCAGATCACGACCCAGCTCTATGAAACGCTGAAGAGCATGCTGGAAAAGGGCTGAGCCGCCGATCCGGAAACCCGAGCCGGCGCTGCCACGCAGGCACAGAAATAACCGGCGTCCGGCCGGTGCCGGTCGTTTCTGGCAAATGGAATTGAGCCCGACTTAGTAGCGTCCGCGTCCGCCGCCGGCGCCGCGATTCGCGCCCTTTTGCGCCTGATAGCAATCGCGGCAGTACACCGGCCGATCGCCACGCGGCTCAAAGGGCACCGTCGTCTGCTGGCCGCACCCGGAACAAACCACCGCCGTGCCTCTCGACTCCGATCTCGCGTATCCGCCACCGCCGCCGCCGCCGCCCTGTTCGTTTTTCTTTGCCTGACGGCACGGTTTGCAGCGCTTGGGCGCGGAGTACCCGCGCTCCTGGAAGAACGCCTGGTCTTCGCTCGTAAAGGTGAATTCCTGCCCGCAGTCGCTACAAGTAAGTTGGAGATCGCCAGCCATGGTGAGTCCTCATTTCCCCTCTACGTCATCATCCTCTATTTCCGGGGTTTCCGTAAACCGCAACCGGAAATCTTTCTTTTGACGAACGGCGCGGCATTTTGATGCAGAAACGACAACTTATTCTTCCGGTTCCTGCTGCCGCCTCCGAACCGGTATGATTTCACTTCCGGAGTGACTCTGTCATTATGGCCTTCCCTTTCAAGGGCGTAGACTTCATCGGATTCGACAGCCTGCTGACCGACGACGAGCGCATGGCTCGCGACACCGCGCGCCAGTTCATCGAAGACAACCTCGTTCCCATCATCGAAGAGTGCAACCGCGAGGGGCGATTCCCGCGTGAATTGGTTCCGCAAATGGGACAGCTCGGCTTCTTCGGCGCCAACCTGCACGGCTACGGCTGCGCCGGCATGTCCAACGTCGAATATGGGCTGGTCATGCAGGAATTCGAGCGCGGCGACTCCGGCGTGCGCAGTTTCGTCAGCGTGCAGTCGGCGCTGGTGATGTATCCCATCTTCACCTTCGGCTCCGATGAGCAAAAGGACTACTGGTTGCCGAAGCTGGCCACCGGCGAAAAACTCGGCTGCTTCGGGCTGACTGAGCCCGATTACGGGTCGAATCCAGGCGGCATGCGGACCCGCGCCGACCGCAAGGGCGAAGAGTACGTCTTGAACGGCGAAAAGATGTGGATCACCTCCGGCAGCATCAGCGATGTTGCCGTCATCTGGGCGAAAACGTATGGCGATGGCGGTGAAGAAGGCCGCGTCCGCGGTTTTCTGGTCGAGAGGGACCGCCCCGGCTTCAGTGCCTGGGATGTGCATGGCAAATGGTCGCTCCGCGCTTCCGTCACCTCGGGCCTGTCGCTGCAGGATGTCACCATCCCCGCAGCGAATCTATTGCCGAAGTCCGACGGGCTGAGATCCCCGCTCATGTGCCTGAACCAGGCCCGCTACGGCATTGCCTGGGGAGGCATTGGGGCCGCCATGTCGTGCTACGACACGGCGCGTCAATATTCCCTGGTGCGCAAGCAGTTTCGCGATGAGCCCATCGCCAGCCATCAGCTGGTCCAGGAAAAGCTGGCGTGGATGATCACCGAAATCACCAAGGGTCAGCTGCTCGTTCTGCAGGTGGGCCGGCTCAAGGACGAAGGCAAAGTTGGCCACGAACATATTTCCATGGCCAAACGCAACAACATCTGGATGGCGCTCGAATGCGCGCGGCTCGCGCGCGACATTCTCGGCGCCAGCGGCATCACCGACGATTACCCGGTGATGCGCCACATGATGAACCTCGAATCCGTGAAGACGTATGAGGGAACGCACGACATCCATACCCTGATCCTCGGCCAGAGCGTAACGGGAATCGCAGCTTACTGATTCCACAGGAGCGCAACCCCCTGGGCCGGGCCGCGTCTAATGGAGAAGCGCTCCCCTGAGCGCCGCTCCGCATGCATTTCCCCAAGCTTCAGCGGCTTCCCGAACTCGATGCCCTGCGCGGCCTGTTTCTCGTCTGGATGACGCTGACCCATCTGCCGACGCGCTTCAGCGATTTCGTAAACCAGCCTATAGGCTACATTTCTTCCGCTGAGGGCTTCGTCTTTCTTTCGGCGCTGCTCATTGGCCGGCTCTACATTCGCGATCTGATGGAAAACCCCGCCGGCGTGGCGTGGCGCCTGTGGAAGCGCTCCCTCAAGCTCTACGCGTATCACATTCTCTTGCTGGCTTTCGCCTTCACCATCGCCGCCAGCTGGGCGGTCCATCACCACCGTGCCGCCATCACCAATCTGCTGAACTTCTACCTGAACCATCCGGCCGTTGCCATCGTCGGATCCATCTTTCTCATCTATTGCCCACCGCTGCTCGACATCCTTCCCATGTATGTGCTGTTTCTCTTTCTCACGCCGGTGTTCCTCTCCGCGGCCGTGCGTGTGGGATGGAGAATCGTCCTCGCGGCCAGCACGCTGATCTGGCTGCTGGCGCAGTTCGGCCTGCGCGACATCGTCCACAACTGGGTGGTTCACGTCACGCATCTGCAGATTCCTCTCCAGGAAACCGGCGCGTTCAACCTTTTCGCGTGGCAGATGGTCTGGATCGTCGGCTTGTGGCTCGGCGCGCGCTCGGCGCAGCACGACGTACCGCTGAAGCTGGTTCCGCGATGGGGAATCGCCCTCAGCGTCGCCGTCTGCGCCTTCTTCGTCGCGGTTCGCCACGGATGGCTTGGCCCACACCTGAATGAGCAGGCTCTCGGTCTGCTGCTCGACAAGTGGCAGGTCGGTCCGCTGCGCGTCCTGAACATCGCGGCGTTTCTGATCCTCGCTTACTGGCTGCGCAAATACGTCCGCGTGGTCGTCGCGCGCGAGCCCTTCCTCACGCTCGGCAAAGCGTCGCTGCAGGTTTTCTGCGCGCATCTGCTCTTCGTCTTCGGCGGCCTGGCGATGCTCTACGGCGAAATGGAGCAACTCACCGGCATCACGGCGATCCTGCTGCTGGCGGTGACGTTTGTTTCACTTTTCCTGGTGGCCGCGAATGAGGCCAGCAAGAAACGCCGCGAAAAGCGAAACGCGAAGAAGCCGCCATCGCCCGATGTCCCTGCTCCGCCCGCGACGCAGGAGCGAGTCGCCCTCGCTGCGAAAGCCGAAGCCGCGCGTTCTTAACTTTGATTACACCGCGACGGTGAACGACTCTTCGGTCCGTGTCACGGCGCGGTAGAGCGTGTCGCGTTCCACGGGAACACGTCCGGCGGCGGTGATGAGCCGCATCAGCTCGTCGCGGCGCATGCCCTGCGGCGTGGTCGCGCCGGCGTCGTGGTAGATCTTCTCTTCGATCACTGTGCCGTCGATGTCGTCGGCCCCGAAGCGCAGCGCGATCTGCGCGATCTTCGCCGTCATCATCTGCCAGTACGCCTTGATGTGCGGGAAATTATCGAGCAGCAGACGGCCCACCGCGATCTGGCGAATGTCCGTAAGCCCCGTTGTCTTCGGCAAGTGCGCCAGTGGCGTGTTGTCGGGGTGAAACGCCAGGGGAATGAAAGTCTGGAACCCGCCTGTCTCGTCCTGCAGCGCCCGCAGCTTCAGCAGGTGATCGACGCGGTCCTCATCGTTCTCGATGTGCCCGTAGAGCATGGTCGCGTTCGATTTCAGTCCGATCTGGTGTGCGGCCCGCGCCGTCTCCAGCCACTCGTCGCCGTCGATCTTGTGGTCGCAGATAATGTGGCGCACGCGATCCGCGAAAATCTCCGCGCCGCCCCCGGGCAGCGAATCGACCCCTGCTTCCTTCAGCTTCATCAGCGTCTGCGGGATGGTCAGCTTTGCGCGCTTCGCCAGGTACGCGACCTCGACCATGGTGAAGGCCTTGATGTGAACCTGCGGGAAGCGCTCTTTGAGCCCGCGCACCAGATCGAGAAAATATTCGAAGGGCAGATCCGGATGCAGCCCGCCGACGATGTGAAACTCCGTCACTGCCTCGCTGTACCCGGAGGCCGCTGTCTCCCAGGCCTGCTCCAGCGCCATCGTGTAAGCGCCGTCCGCGCCTTTATGTCGTCCGAAGGCGCACAGCCGGCAGGCGGCCACACAAACATTGGTAGGGTTGATGTGGCGGTTCACGTTGAAGTACGTCACGTCGCCGTGCAACCGCTCGCGCACCGCGTTGGCTAACCATCCCACCGCGAGCACATCGCCGGAGCGATAGAGCGCCAGACCTTCTTCGCCGCTCAGCCGCTCGCCTGCCGCGACTTTCTCAGCAATCGGGCGGAGGCGCGGATCGTCGGTCTGGAACGGATGCGGAGTCATTCTACTTTCCATAATAATTCACGTGGTTCGCGGCCGGTCGGAGACGAGTGGGCTGAATTTTTCGGGTGATACTATGCCTCCAGGCCTTCTGACATCGCGAGTGTTTTCTCCGGACCCCTGATTGCGGCAACCAAAACCATTGCTGATTATCCTCCTGTGTTGCGCGTTGCCGACTCTCGGAGCGGCGCAGCAACCCAAGGCAGCCGCTTTTCCTCCGGTAACGTCGTACAGCCTGGACAAACAGAAGGTTGCGCTGCCCGGCGAGCTCGAAGGGCAAACCGATCTCCTGCTCATTTCGTTCAAGCCGGAGCAGCAGGCCGACATCGATTCCTGGCTGCCCGCCGCGCAGGCTCTGCAGCACTCCAACTTTCAGTTCCGCTACTACCAACTCCCCGTCGCGGAGCACGAAAACTTCGTTTTCCGCTGGTGGGAAAGCTCCTCGATGCGCAGCGACCAGACCGATCCTGAGACCTGGCACTGGATCGTTCCACTTTGGGTGGACCGGAAGAAATTCTTCGACGACCTGCAGATTCCCAACGAAAAGCAGGTGGTGATCCTGCTCGTCGATCGCCAGGGACACATCCTGTGGCGCGCTTCCGGCGCCATGTCCGCGGACAAGCGCGCGAGCTTGATGACCGCTGCCGGCGCGCACTAGAACCAGATCGACTCCAGCCTCAGCGTTTCTTGCCGGCCAGTTGCTTTTTGCGCGCCGCGATCAGCTTTTTCTTCTCCGCGGGCGCCATGGCCAGCACGGCTTTGGTCTTCGGCGGCAGCTTTTCGTAGACCAGCTCGCGTGCGTGGCGGAGCAGTTGTTTCAGCTCGGCGGCTGGCAGAGTGTTCCAGCGCTCCACCGCGACCCAGTACGCACGAGCAAAATACGGGGCGGGAAAAAGTCCCTCCACTTCCACCAGCTCGCTGAAGCGCTCCTGCCCGGCGGCGAAGGACATGACCGCGCCATGATCGGGCTCGAGGCTGACCAGCGCGAACATCCTGCCGCCGATGGCTTTGTCTCCAACCCAGTAGACGAGGTTGTCGCCCCACTGCATCGTCTCTGCCACGTCCGGCAGAGAATGCAGGAAGGCGCGCAGGCTTTCGGCGTCCATGCGGCCACTCTACTCCGCCCGGCTGGCAGCACCGGGCCAGGGGGTACCCCCCTCCCCCCAGGGGGAAGGCAAGTCGCTCATTCTGCAGGGTCGATCAAGTACCGTACGCCGGGTATTACCCTCCTCCGTACCGTTCTGCGACACGGACTGAGCGTTGCGGCAAAAAGAAAAGCTCTGTTCGCGTCCGGTGGCAACCGGGCGGACAGAGCTTTCCTGGTCTCTTTAGGTTAGGAGCTTCGCGGGGCAGGTACAAGCAAATTCGAAGGGACGCGCGGTACGAAGGTCATGAGGCGGGATATCCAGGCGAGGTGGGTTCACAGAAGAACACCCGCATATTCCTTCCGCCCGGCTGCGCTCCTCAGGATGACCGCTCGCCGGTGGGGCGGACGCGGTTGCTCCAGTGGGTCCAGACAAACCAAACGATGGCGAGGAGGAGGAGGATTTCGACGCCGAGGTGGAAGCGGTGGAAGAGGGCCTGAAAGCGGGGGTTGCTGTTAAACGACGCGCCGAGCTTCATGCCGACATAGGCCAGCACATAGCACCATGGCCACGAGCCGATAAAGGTGTAGATGTGAAAGCGCACCTGATTCATTCTGGCAACGCCCGCCGGGAAGGCGATGAAGGTGCGAACGATGGGCAACATGCGGCCGATGAGGACGGTGACCGAGCCATAGCGCGCGAAGAAGTGGTCGACGCGGTCGAGGTCGCGGCGGCTCAGCAGCAGCCAGCTTCCGTAGCGTTCGACCATGGGGCGCCCGCCCCTGGCGCCAACCCAATAGGCGGGGATCGAGCCGAGGTTGGACGCGAGCGAGGCAACGGTCGCCAGCAGGACCAGCTGCATCTGCGTGTGCGCGAGCGCGTAGCCGGCCAGCGGCATAATGACTTCAGACGGGATGGGAACGCAGGCCGACTGGATAGCCATGAGCAGCACGACCGCGCCATAGCCGCCGGATGCGACCAGGCTCACCAGCAACGCGAGGATTTTTTCGCTCATGCGAGATTGAGTTTATCCTGCCGGCCTGTCGAGGCTGGACCGGCGCCGGCTAGCGGCGAACGCCCTGAATGTCGAACCCCTTGTTGATTTCGAAGTCGAGGGTCCCGGTAAAGGGCACGGCGCGGCCTTCGACCATCAGCGGGTGGAAGGTCCATTGACGGACCGCGTCCCAGGCGGTTTGCGCGACGCCGGGGTCAGGGTAGGATTCAAGGCGCATGTCGCGAATCTGGCCGTCTTCGCCGACCCAGAGGCGGATTTCGATGTCGCCCTGCAGGGCGCCATTGATGGTGCGGTTGGACTGGTCGCGCATGCCGGCGGACTGAGAGAAGTCAGGGTCGGTGTGTTTGGCGGCCTGGTTCTCGAGCTTCTTGCCCTTCAGCTCGATCGGCTTGGGCAGAGCCTTGACCATGTCGCGGTCGGGGGTAAAGGGCGCGGAGGGCATGCCGTCAAGGGAGATGGCTTCCATGCGGCCGGCGCCGATGACGGTTCCGTTGAGGGTGACACTGACGTCGGTGGGGATGTCCTTGCCCTGAAACGCGCTGATGCCGTTGCGGACGACAGCGATGCCGCCGTCATCGACAAAAACGCGGAGCGTATCTTTGCCGGGCTCGGTACACCACGACGGGTAGAAGCCAATGGGCTGATTGGCAACGCGGCTGTTCGACTTGGCGAGCATGACGCAGGGAAGAGTGACGCCGCCGAGCTGCAGCGTGCGGGCGGTGGGCTTGAAGCCGGCGGTCTTGTCCTCTTCGGCCATGGGATTGACGAACTGATCGAGGATGGTGGCGAGGGTCATGGGTTCGGAGATGAGGCCTGCGGAGCGGAAGACGCCGTCGGAGGTGGTGATCTCGGTGCCCTGGTAGTCGGGGAAGGCGAAGACGCGCTTCTCGTTGCCGGGGGCCATCCACCACTCGTCCACGCTGCCCGTGCCGGTGGGAACACCTTTGAGGTCGTAGAGCTGGACGGAGAGCTTCGCATGCCAGGGCTTGAGTCCGGCGGCGGTGGGCGAACTGAGGTCCGCGGATTTTTTGAGCTGGTCCTGCAGCTGGCCGGTGTTTTCCGCGCGAGCCATGGGCACTGCAGCGAGGAAGAGAACGGGAATGAACAGGCTCGACAGGATCGCTCGGGAAC
>JBAVUB010000307.1:0-8623 GCA_049696575.1 Acidobacteriaceae bacterium
CGCTACGCGCTGACCGAGGTCCCCGATGCGATCCGCTATCTGGAAGAGGGCCATGCTCGCGGGAAGGTCGTTATCACCGTCGATCAATGAAGACCGCCCACAATTTCACTTGACCCGCCGCACATACTGTGTATACTCAGTATGTCGTTATGCACAGTGACATCGTCGTCTCCCAATTCTCCGGCCAGCCCATGTATCTGCAGATCATGGACCAGGTCAAGCAGAAGATCGCCGTCGGAGAGTGGGCAGCAGGCGAAGAGATTCCCTCCATCCGCCAGCTCGCGGTAGCACTGCGGGTCAGCGTGATCACCGTCAAGCGCGCCTACCTGGAGCTGGAGCGTGAAGGAGTCATCGTGACCCACCACGGCAAAGGCTCGTTCGTCGCTCCCGATCCCGCGCTGAGCCCACGGCTCTACGAGGAGCAGTTCGCGGAACATCTGGAGCGGGCAGTTCAGCTCGGCGCCTCCCTCGGCATGAGCGACAGGGAAATCGTCTCCCGGGTGCGCAAGGCCCTCGATCAGGTCGACCAGGCCGACGAAGCCAAAGGGAACGACACAAAATTAGCCAAGGAGCCTCTATGAGCGAAGTTTGCGTACGTTTCGAGGGTGTGAGCAAGAAGTATCCTCACTTCCTGCTCGACAACATCAGTTTGGAACTTCCCGAGGGCAGCATCCTCGGCTTCATCGGCGCAAACGGCGCGGGCAAATCCACCACCATGCGCATCCTCATGGGGCTGGTTCGCCAGGACTCGGGTTCGGTCCAGGTGCTCGGCCATTCCATGCCCACCGATCAGGTCGCCGCCAAGCAGAAAATCGGCTTCCTCTCTGAGGATCTGCGCCTCTATGGGGCCGCGACCCTGGCCTGGCACATGGCATTCATCGCCTCCATCTATCCCGACTGGAACCAGGCCTATGCCGACAAGCTGCTGCGCCGCTTTGACCTCAAACCGCAGCAGAAGATCAAGGGCCTCTCGCACGGCCAGCGCGTCAAAGCCGCCCTCCTGCTCGCGCTCGCCCACCAGCCGCGCCTGCTCGTTCTGGACGAGCCCACCACCGGCCTCGACCCCGTTGCTCGCCGCGAAGTGCTCGCCGAGCTTATGGCGGTCCTTGCCGACGAGCGCCGCACCATCCTGTTCTCGTCGCACAACACACTCGACGTCGAGCAGATCTCCGACCGCATCGCCTTCATCGATCGCGGCCGCATCATTGCCTTCGACGAGAAGGAGGATCTCCTTGACCGCTGGCGTCGCCTTCGCCTCGTTCTTCCACCCAGCGCCGCTCTGCCGCAGCTTCCCGGCATTGTTGAAGTCGGCGGGAGCGAGCGCCTCCCCGTCCTCACCACCAGCCAGTTCGACCCCGCCGTCCTCTCGCTGTGCAAGGACCGCGGCGCCACCGTCCAGGCCGTCGATACCATGACCCTCGAAGAAATCTTCGTCGCCAACGTCCAGAGCAGAAGGGAGCTCCAACCCGCATGAACTACGCCATGGTTCGTCGCCTCATCCTCAAAGACTGGTACCTGAATCGCTGGCTGATCCTCAGCGCTGTTCCGCTCGGCCTCGCTGCTCTGGCGCTCAACCTGACCGGAAGCAAAGTCGCCGGTTTTCTCAGCATCATCCTCATTTGCATCGTCGTCATCGGCGCCGGCGCGCAGTTAGCCGTCGTTACCACCATCAACGAGCGCAAGGAGCAGACTCTCCCCTTCATCATGAGCCTGCCCGTATCCTTCCGCGAATACACCGCCGCCAAGATCCTGGCCAACCTGATCATCTTTCTCATTCCCTGGCTGATCATCACCGCCGGCGCGCTCGCCGTGCTTTGTCTGCCGGGTGCGGCGCATGGCCTGATCCCCTATACCGCCATCATGTCGGCCGAGGTCCTCATCACCACCTGCCTGATCATTGTGGCGGGCATCATTACCGAATCCATGGCCTGGGCCGGCGCTGCTATCACCTTCTCCAGCCTCGGCCTCAACGGCTTCGGTTATGTCTTCGCACACATGCGCGGAATCACCCCGCAGATGTGGGGCGCACAGGTGCAATGGACCAGCACCGCAACGACGGTCCTCCTGGCGGAGTTCCTGGTCGTCGCTCTACTCCTCGGTCTCACCTTCTTCGTTCAGTCAAGGAAGACCGATTTTCTGTGATGTATTTCTCGCGAGAAGGCGAGCCTTCTCATCGCAGCTTTCTGAACGCTGACCGCTGAACGCTGAAGCTCGTTTCACCCCAGCTTGTACGGCTCCCGATACGGCCGCGTCAGCAGCGCGCTCGCGCCAGGGTCGTTCCGGATCGTCTCCGTCTTCGGATCCCACTCGATCTTCCGCCCGGTCAGCATGGAGATCAGCCCCAGATGGCCCGGAATTGTCGAGTGATGCGCCGTCTCCACCGGCGTGATCGTCGGCTTGCGCGACCGCACGCTGTCCAGAAAATTCCGCCGATGCTCCGTCGATACGATGAGCTGGACTTTCCTCTCCGCGTCGGGCAGCGACTCCTCCTTCACCCACGCCGGATTCGACGCATCGAATCCGCTGCGATCCACCCACACCCATCCGTCCTTGCCGATCCACTTCGTCCCCATCGCAATGGCCGGAGACCCGCCCGCAATCGTCATCGTCACGTCCACCGGGTAACCCGTCACCTCCTTGCGATAGAGGCACTCAATCGTGAACTTCGTCGCCGTGTTCCAAACCGCGTCCGCCGCCGGAAACTCGCCATACCCCTCCACCACCGACGGCCCGGTGCGATCGAATCCCAGACCCCAGTGGGCAATGTCGCCGTGGTGCCCGATCCAGTCCATCAGTTGCCCGCCGCCCGTGTTGTAATTCCAGCGCCAGTTCTGATACACGCGCACCGCGATGTACGGCTCCATCTTCGACGGCCCAATCCACGTCGCATAGTCGAAATCCGCCGGCGGATCGGACACCGCCAGATCCCACGCCGGCGTTCCCGGCACAATCTGCGCAGGGCTTTCCGGCTTGTTGGGCAGGGACGCCAGCTTCTCCATCAGCGCCGGAACGGTGCCGGGAAAATCATGATGCCCACCCGGCAACCCCACTTCCACGTGCGTCACATCGCCGATCAGCCCGTTGCGAACAATCTCCGCCGCTTTGTGAAAAGAGGGAAGCGACCGCTGCCACGACCCCGTCTGCCAGATGACGTTGTTCTTCTCGACCGCGCGCACAATCGCCTGCTGCTCGAAGATCGTCCGCGCCAGCGGCTTCTCGCCATAGATGTCCTTCTTGTGCGCCGCAGCTTCCGTCGCGATCATCGCGTGCCACTGATCGGGCACCGCAATCATGATCGCGTCGATGTCCGTCCGCGCAATCATCTCCCGATAGTCGTGGTATGGCTTGCAGTCCTGATTTCCGTAGTGCCCGTTGATCGTCGCAAGCGCCGCCTGCATCTTCTTCCCGTCCAGCTCGCAGGCCGCCACCACCTGGCAATCGTCCATCGTCAGGAATGCCTTGGTATTCGCCGGGCCCATCATGCCCCAGCCAATCACGCCGATGGTGATCTTGTCCGACGGCGCCAGACCCCGCGCCCATCCGCTGCGCGCGAGCACCGCCGACGCACCCGCCGTCCGAAGAAAACGTCTGCGGGAAAACAAGCCGTCCAAACCGTTGCCTGGGTTCTTCATCGTCGCCTCCACAGCTCACGTCTTGCGGAAAATGCATGTTTTGAAGGGGCACAGCTTCCAGCGGTACCGTAAGAACCACAAAATAAATCGAGCTTTAGCCGCCGAGGGAATCTTTTCGCGCTGCTCGCTTCCACCCCCGATTGCACGCGGCAGTCTACCACCGCAGCCGAAGCGTCTGCTGCTAGCCGCGTCGAATGCGTCGCCCCGGGGTTAGGTTGGCTGGTTCCGCAAATAGGCCGGGTTTTTCAACACCAAGCAAAAATTCCACGGGATTTTCCGCCCCGCCAACGTGACGTTATCTGCTTCTCCGCGAAGGACCTGCACACATGGTGATCATGCAGCAGTTACCGTTGGTACGGGTTTCTGTGGGTACCGAAAACCTAAAGCAGGAACTCGAACCATTCTGCTACGCTCTCTCACCGGGTCCCCAAAAACCAGGACAGAATGGACACCCATAGAGATGCCCACACCACCGATTTTTGTGCCTTGCCGGTCATTCCTGCGCCTGCCAGGACTCTCTGCCCTCGCTCCCATCATGACGCTGCTCTGCCTCTTCGCAACCCTGCCAGGCGCGCACGCCCAGCTGGTTGTCGGTACGCCGACCGTTGATGGCAACGGAGTCCAGTATTATCCCGTAACTTCCGTCTACCAGGGTTCACAGCAACAGATCGTTCGCGTGCTCAAGCCCACCAGCCCCGCGCCGGGTAAGCCGCTTCGCATCCTCTACGTCCTGCCGGTGGACCAGGGGGTCGACACGACGGAATCCACCTGGAGCGATGGCCTCGAGGAACTGCGCATGCTCGATGTCCAGGATCGCTTCAACATGATCCTCATCGCGCCCGCCTTCAACTACACGCCCTGGTATGGCGATAACGTGACCGATCCCGCTCTCCGCATGGAGAGCTTCATCCTCGATGATCTGGTTCCGTGGGGCGACACTTTCCTGAAGGGCGCCACGACCCAGCGCTATCTGATCGGCTTCAGTAAATCTGGCAATGGCGTTCTGTTCCTGATGTTTCGCCACCCGGCTGTCTTCAATGCGGGCGCGGCCTGGGACTCTCCAGCCCAACAGAGCAGCCTTTCCGCTGATCCCAATGTCCCGGAGAACTTCGGCAACCAGGCCACCTACAACAACTACTTCATCCCCGGTCTCGTCGCCGGCAACGCCCAGGATTTCCAGCAGAAGAATCGGTTATGGATCAGCGGCGATCAGGCTGCCTGGACCGCCGACATGGATGCGCTCAACGCTCAGATGAACGCCGCATCCATTCTTCATACCTGGGTCCCCGGCCCGCAGCGCGCGCACAGCTGGAACAGCGGCTGGCTCATCGGCGCCGTCACCGACCTCGATGCCAATAACCCAACCGCGATTGCCCCCGTGGGCGGCAACATGGCGCCCGCGCGTACAGGCGGCCTGCCTGGTGGACCGCTTGCCGTCGGAACCGTCCAGACCACGATCAGCCTCAAGACCGACCAAAAGGCAACCTGCCGCTACTCGACCACAGCTGGCGTCGCATACAGCTCCATGTCGAATACGTTCAGCACCACAGGAGGCACGGCGCATTCCACCGTCATCGCCGGCCTGCAAAGAGGCGCCAGTTATACCTATTACGTCCGTTGCCATGACACCGCCTCCGGTATCGTCAATCCTGACGAATACGCAATCTCCTTCTCGATTGAATCGACAGCGGCATCCTGCACCCCTTCAAACCCGAGCCCCAACCCGAATCCAAATCAGAATCCACAGTCGTTTGCCGCGGTTGGCGATTTCGACGGCGACTGCAAGAGTGACATTCTGTGGCGGAATACCACCACCGGGCAGGTCTACATCTGGCTGATGAGCGGGACCACGATGGCGAGCGCTGGGAGCCCTGGCGCCGCCACCTCGGACTGGAGCATTCAGGGCGTAGGCGATTTCAATGGGGATGGCTACGCCGACCTTCTGTGGCGAAACAGCACCACCGGAGAGGTCTACATCTGGCTGATGAACGGGACTACGATTGCGAGCAGTGGCAGCCTCGGTCACGTCTCCTCGGACTGGAAGATCGCGGGCGTAGGCGATTTTGACGGAGATGGCAACGCCGATATTCTGTGGCAAAACAGCAGCACCGGACAGGTCTACCTGTGGCTCATGTACGGAACGTCGGTGACGGGCGGCGGGAGCATCAGCGATGTCTCCCCGGGATGGAACATCGCGGGCGTCGGCGACTTCGACGGAGACGGCTATGCCGACGTCCTGTGGCGGAACAGCAAAACGGGCCAGACGTACGTCTGGCTCATGAACGGGACCACGATTGCAGGCATGGGAACCCCCGGCACCGCCACCACCGACTGGGTCATTCAGGGCGTCGGTGATTTCGATGGGAACGGCACGAGCGATATTCTGTGGAGGAACACCACCAGCGGACAGATTTACATCTGGTTCATGAACGGGACTCTGTCTTCGAGGGGCGCAAGCGTCAGCTCCGTCTCACCCGCATGGGGCATCGAGGGTATTGGCGACTACGATGGGAGTGGCAGAGCCGGCGTTCTGTGGCGCAACAGCAGCACACAGCAGGTTTACATCTGGCTGATGAGCGGTGCGACGTTGACGAGCGGCGGCAGTCCCGGCGCCCCCGCGGCCGCCTGGCAGATAGTTAATTTAGCTCCTTAAGGAAGGTTCGAACGAACTTCTTTGTAACAGCCCTTCCGCGCGGCCAGCCGTGGAACCGCCTCCTGAGAAGTTAGACATAGACTGGAGCACGATGCTGCGGCGGGAGCGCCTGCTCCCGGCTTCCTGCCTTCTAGTGACTGCTCCATGTCTTATCCGCCGAATCGCACAGCGTCTCCAGCGTGCAATCGATGCACTTCGGCCTCCGCGCGATGCAAATCTGCCGCCCATGGTGGATCATCTCGTGCGAAAACGCGATCCAGTGGTCCCTGGGAATGATCCGCATCAGATCCTCTTCCACCTTCTTCGCATCCGTCTCCCGCGTCAGTCCCAGGCGATACGACAACCGCAGCACATGCGTGTCGACCACCACCCCTTCCGCCTTTTTGAACGCCACCCCCAGCACCACGTTCGCCGTCTTGCGCGCGACGCCCGGCAACGTCAGCAGCTCTTCCATCTTGTCGGGGACTTTCCCGCCAAATTCGCTGGCGATCTTCTTCGCCGCGCCAGAAATCGACTTTGCCTTGTTGTGATAAAACCCCGTCGACCGAATCTCCTCCTCGATGGCCGGCAGCGATGCCTCAGCAAACGCCTGCGGCGTAGGGAATTTCCGAAATAGCTCCGGAGTCACCATGTTCACGCGCGCATCGGTGCACTGCGCCGACAGGATCGTCGCCACCAGTAGCTCCCACGCATTCCTGTGGTGCAGTGCGCACTTCGCGTTGGGATACGCCGCCTCCAGCCGCCGCAACAACTGCGCAATCCGTTTCGGATCGAGCTCCAATCCGCCCCCGGCCGCAACTGCTTTGGAGCCCTTTTTCGGAGCCTTCTCGGTGAGAGTTTTCCCCAGCGCAGATTTCGCCGGCTTCTTCGCAGCCTTCTTTGCAGTTTTCTTCAGGGCCATGGCCGCCATTGTATCGACTTGCGGATCGCTGCCGATTTTCGCTAACCTGCGGCCTTCCGGAACCCCGCCACAATCTCCAGATACGCTCGCGCCGTCGCGGTGACTGTTTCCGGCTTGCCCTCTTCAATCGCTCTGGGATTAACGAGGTCCATTCCTACGCCCAGCGTCCGCGCGCCTGCCTTCATAAAATCCGCCGCCGTCGCCAGCGTCACGCCGCCCGTCGGGATCAGCCGCAGCTCGGGAAACGGCGCCAGCAGCGCCTTCAGATAACTTGCCCCGCCGACCGCCGAGCAGGGGAAAATCTTCACATAGTCCGCGCCCGCGCGCCACGCGGTGATCACCTCGGTCGGCGTCAACGCCCCAGGAATCGAAACCTTTCCCAACTCCTTCGTCTTCGCGATGACTTCCGGATGAAAGCTGGGGCTCACCACAAATTCCGCGCCCGCGTCGATCGTCGCCGCCACCTGCTCTCCATCCGTCACCGTGCCCGACCCGAGCAACAGCTCGTCGCCGTATTCCTTTTTCAAATCGCGCAGCAGCTCGACGGCCCCTGGAACGGTCATCGTGACTTCCATCACGGTGATCCCGCCCGCCACCAGCGCCTCCACCAGCGCGTGTCCGTCCCGTGCCGAGCGCGCGCGCAGCACTGGCATGATCCCGATCCGCTCAATCCATTCCCCGGTTTTCCCCGAGTGCATCCCCGTCCCCATCCGTAACGTCGTAGCTTCCAGCTCCTGGCTGCTCTAGCGCGAGATTCTCGCGCTGGATCCCGTCATCACCTGCTCTACTTCCGCCAGCGTCGCCATGCTTGTGTCGCCGGGAGTCGTCATCGCCAGCGCGCCATGCGCCACGCCGCAGCGCACCGCCCACTCCAGCGGTTTCCCCGAGAGAATCCCGTAGATCAGTCCCGACGCGAACGAATCGCCCCCGCCCACGCGATCCAGAATCTCAACCTCCGTCTGTGGCACGTGCACGACCTTGCCCTCATACACAGCCATCGCACCCCACGCATTGCGCGTTGCTGTGTGCGCGGTCCGCAGCGTCGTCGCAATCATTTTCAGGTTCGGATATGCCGCAGCCACGTCCCGGAGCATCCGTTCGTAGCTCGCCGCTGGCAGTTCGGCAAAATCCTCGGCCACGCCCTGCAGCGAAATCCCCAACATCGCCGAGAAATCCTCTTCGTTCCCCAGCAGCACGTCGACCTTGCGCACCAGCTCGCGATTCACCTCCTGCGCCCTGGCTTTCCCGCCAATGCTCTTACACAGCGAATCGCGGAAGTTCAGGTCATACGAAATCGGCGTCCCATATTTCCGCGCCACATCCATCGCCTCGCTGGCAACCGCGGGCGTCGACTCCGATAGTGCCGCAAAAATCCCGCCGGTATGAAACCACCGCGCCCCATTCGTCGGACCAAAAATGTCGTCCCAATCCCAATCC
>JBAVUB010000308.1:0-3542 GCA_049696575.1 Acidobacteriaceae bacterium
GCGCATGGTCCCACTTGCCCCCGTTGCGCTCCCGCACCTCGCCGTCAATGTATTCCCGGTCTGGCCGGTACGGCGTATCGAGATATTCCTGAAGGGAAATGCGAACCTGTGTCGCCATAGATCTGGGGCACCCTTTGTCGAAGAGTGTAGCACCGTAAAGCCGGCTATTTCCGGACGCTCATGGCCGGAGTCCAGACGACCTGATTTCCGGGTTTGATCTCGATCAGCAGCGTCCCTTGCTGGCCCTGCGCTAGTTCGGGACCGGTAGCGGTGTGGCTCTGCCGAGCGGCGTCGGTGAAGTCGAGGCTGACCTTTTCGCTGCTGAGATTGCGAAAGCGGTAGTGATAGCTGGCGCCGGCGGCAATGGTCTGCACACCGAAGGATCCGCCGGGGTAATTCACTTCCACCAGTGAAACGGGCGCGTCCTGGTGATTGACGATGGTGCATTGAATCCACGGTGAGTAGCAGGCGGAGACGAGGAGCACCAAACCCAGCCCTGCACAACACGCCGCCATCGAACTACGTCGCATCATCCGCTGGTCAGACTATCATCAGCGCCCTCGCCGGGAGCCGTCCTTCCACGGGGTCATGACTTTGTAAGAGGGAATTGCCGTCGCGTTGGCTTTGCTGACGGCGAGCAGCTTGCGCCGGATGAGCCAGCGCACGGCGGCCTGAGCCGAGCTCTTCGAGACTCCCATGGATTCGGCCATCTCCTGAAAGCTCACCTGCACGGGCTTGCCGGTTCGAGCCTGTGCCGCCGCGAGCCAGAGATAGACGAGGAAGGCGGCCGGCCGGCGATCGTGGCCGACCAGATCGCGCATCAGGACATCGGTGATGTAGTCGTCGAAAGACGGCATCGCTATACCGATCCTTACTATAGCAACGCCTGGACGATTGCGTCCGTCGCCGACCGTGGTTATGCTCCGGAAATCGAGGAGGAACCATGATCAAGGGAATCAAGTTTGTGGGTGTGCCGGTGAGGAATCAGGATGCGGCGTTGAAGTTCTGGACCGAGGCCGTCGGGATGAAGGTGATGACCGATCAGCCCTTCAACGAAAAGCAGCGCTGGATCGAGGTGAAGCTTCCGGGGGCCGAAACTGGTCTGGCCCTATTCACACCGGACGGCCACGAGGACCGCATCGGGGAGTTTCAGTCCATCTCTTTTTGGTCCGACGACGTTTTTGCGACCGCCGCGGTTCTCAAACAGAAGGGGGTCGTCTTCGCCCAGGATCCAAAGAAAGAGCAGTGGGGAACGTCGGCGATCTTCAAAGATCCTGACGGCAACATGTATGTGCTTTCGAGCCGGTGACTACAGGAACTCTTACACCAGCGGCTTGCGGTCGAGCGCCCGCGCCGTCAGCACCACGCCGGTTTCCCGGGTGTGCAGGGTGATGGGGAAGGCGAGCACATTCCAGACCCAGCGGTCCCCCTTGCTGGGCAGGTTCAACACGCCGCGAAAGGTACGGTCGATGTAGGTCTCGCGGGTTTCGGCGACGGTGCTTAGAATGTCCGCCCAGTCAGCGGCCAGCTCCGGCATCTCCTCGAACATGTTGCGGCCGGGGAACCAGTCGCGCGGCTTTTCCAGCACCCGGGCGCAGGTTTCATTCACGTAATGCCAGGTGCCCTCGCCATCGAGGATTTCCAGCACCACGTCGTCGCCCATCGCCATATTGATGCGGGAGTAGAAAAAGTCGCGGGCATCGACCACGACCGGCTTGCCGCGGCGCTTCGCCTCGAAGGAGCGCAGGGCGGTGACGAGGTCGTCGACGGAACTGTAACCCTTCAGCAGGTGCATATCCTCAACGCCGCCGAAGCGCCGCTCCAGGGTGGCGGAGAGGATGATGATGGGAACCTGGGGGTGGCGCGCGCGCAGATGGGCGGCGACGTCGGTGCCGAATTTGCCCGCGCCCAGGTGATAGTCGAGCACGGCGATGTCGATGGCATCGAGCAATCGCTCGGCTTCCTCGACGCTGCTGGCGGTTTCGGTGACATAGCCGTATTTGCGCAGAATCGTAGACCGCAGCAACAGATTATCCGGGTGATCGTCGAGCAGGAGCACGCGAATCGGCGTGGTAGGCGGCTGCACAAGAGTCAGCGAGGAGTCCTGATCGTTCGTCGGCATAAGTCTTTCTTAGATGCGAAAGCCAGCGGCATCGCTGCCGTGCCCAGAGAAAATTTGGGTTGTTCGTCCTACTTTACTCTTCGCGTTTCGACTTGCGCTGAAATTGCTTCAGTAACTCTGGTAAGCGGCTGAAAAGCGCGGTGGCCCGCAGCCATCGTTTGTGGTCGAAGGCGGGCGATCCGGCCAGCATCGAACCGGGCGGAATATCGCCGTGGAGCCCGGCCTGGGCAATGGCCACCACGCCGTCTCCAATGTTGCAGTGACCCGCGACGCCTACCTGACCCGCCAGGATCACGTTTTTGCCGACGTGCGTGGACCCGGCGAGCCCCACCTGGGCGCAGAGCAGAGTATTTTCGCCCACTGAGGAGCCGTGCCCGATCTGCACCAGGTTATCCACTTTGACCCCGTCCCCGATGCGCGTCGCGCCCACGCTGGCGCGATCGATGCACGCGTTGGTCTGGACCTCGATGCGGTCGCCGAGGATGGCCGGCCCGGACTGAGGAATCTTGTGCCAGCGCCCGGCCTCGTCTTTGGCAAAGCCGAAGCCATCTGAGCCAACCACGGCGCCATTTTGCAGCAGCACATCGTCGCCGAGCTGGCAGTGCTCGCGGACCACCGCGTGGGCGTGCGCGAAGAATCGATGGCCGATGCGGACGCCCGGATAGATCACGACGTGGGGCAGAATAACGGCGTCGTCGCCGATGACGACGTCGTCGCCAATCACGGCATAGGCTCCGATGTGGGCGTTGGCGCCGATGCTTGCGGTCGGTTGAATGACAGCCGTTGGGTGAATCCCCGGAGGCCATGCGGGCGGCTGGTAGAAAATGTCGACCGCCCGAGCGAAGGCCAGGTAAGGATTTTTCAGCCGAAACGTGGCCGCCGGCACTTCAGGAAAATCCGGCGTGACCAGAATGGCCGAGGCGTGGGTGGTTTTGGCGAGGCCGGCGTATTTTGGATTCGCCACGAACGTGAGTTGGCCGGGTCCGGCCTCTTCGATCCCGGCGACGCCGGTGATTTCGAGATCGGAGTCGCCCCGCAGCTCGGCCTGCAGCACGCGCGCCAGCTCGGCAGATCGCATGAAAAGATTGTAAATCGCTGGTGGGCAGCAGGTTCAGCAACGGCTCGCTCACCGGGCCGCTTGGGAAAACGTCCAACCTTGTGGCATCATCATGATCAGAGCACGGTGACTATCCCACGCCTCCATTCATTCCGCGATCAAAGTCCAGGGTTCCGCGCTTTCGCGTTTGGACTGGTATTGCTGGGCGTCTGTGTGTTCGCGTGGGGGCTCAAGTACAAGCTGTCGCTCTATGACCCACCCCGCGCCGGTTCCCACCACATGGCGGCGGCCAAGCTGCTGCCTCCTGGAAAAGAGCGCGATCGGATTCAGCAGGCGGGAGTTGCCCAATCCCCTGATCCGGCA
>JBAVUB010000309.1:0-1967 GCA_049696575.1 Acidobacteriaceae bacterium
GCGCAAAATCGCTCCGCGCCCTTCAGTTGGTTGCCACAGTTATTGCAGAATGCCATGGAAGATTCATCTCCTCAGAACACAAACACCACTCGCGCCCGCCAGCGTAGTTTACGGGACGGCTACGGACCCCGCAGGCTGCATCGACGTCTCAACGCTCGCCAGGGTCCTCTGCAGATCGGCTCGCTGTTCATCCTTGACCTGGCGCAGGCCCTGCTGCACAAGACCGAATACCACATACCAGGAAATGAGTCCGGTAATGATGTCGTTGCCCAGAAACGGCAGCTGCATGAAGGCGGGAGCGTCCCACAGCGCGTGCATCGACACCGGAATGAGGAATGCCTTGAGAAAGCGCGAGTCGAACAGCATGTTGACGTTGGCTGGCTTGTTCTGCTTCACGCGCCAGAACGCGCCCGCTGCGATCGCCGTCCACGCCACGTGGCCCAGCGGCGCCAGAAAGCCGCGCAGCCGCAGGATCTGCAGCATCGAAACGATGCCTGAGTGCGTTGCCACATCCATCGTCTGTCCCTGCACCAGGCCCTGGAGCAAGCCGGGAAGCAGAGCCGAGTTCAGCGCGTAACCCGCCGTCTCAAAACATGCGAAGCCCGCGCCCACCGTCGCTCCAAACAGGATCCCATTCAGGATGTACTTGTAGCGGGCGCCGCGCATCACGACGACCACCGTCAGCAGCTTGGCGACCTCCTCGACAATGCCCGCTTCCCACGTTCCCAGCTGGAAAATCGGCAGGGTGTAGCCGAGCAGAGCCACGCCCAGAGAAACCACGGCCCCAAACAGAAACAGCTTCCCCACCATATGGAGGGACACATTGCGCGGCGTGTTGAGCTCGAAGAAAAGCACCAGCGTCGCCAGCGGAAACGCGAACGAACCCAGGATCATCACCGCCGGGATCATGTTGCCGGCGTCGGGCAGACGCAGAAGCATTTGCGTGCAGATCACGTACGCGACCACCAGCGTGGCCAGCACGCGGAAGAAAAGCCATGGCTTCGGCCAACCGGTTTCCACCACATCGATCGCGGGCGTCGTCTTCGCGCTGCCCACCAGCATGTACTCTTCCACCTGCTCCGCGCTCTTCTTCTTGAAGACCTCCGAGAACATCTCCTTCAGGCTGAATCCTTCCAGCTGTTCCGTGGAGGCCAGGCTCTGAATCCTGCCCTGCAGGCTGCGCAGCAGGTTCATCTGCTGGAGCGTATGCGGGTGCGCCGCCGGCTGCTGCACAACGTAGTAAACCGGTTGCTGTGGAACGCCGCCCGGGTAAACGGGCTGGGGCACACCCGGATAGCCAGGAGGCACGCCCTGGATTGCTGTTTGCGGAACCGGAATCGCCGCTACCGGCTGGACTTCGAGTGCGCTGCCAGTTGCCCGGTAAACCGGGGCTCCGCAGCTTCTGCAAAACTTGTCTTCCGGGGGAATTGCCGATCCACACTGGACGCAGTACACCTGGGTTCTCCACTTCTTTTAAGCTGGGGGGATTGGTATAGCAACGTAGCATGGGCGCGTTTTCGAAGTAAAGAAGAGTTTGCGCCCTCCGGCGAGGCTGGAACCTGCCCGTTCGCCCCCGCGTAGTTACGCCAGGAACCCGACAGGATTACTTTGTGAATCCACCCACAGCCACTTCACCGAACTTCTCAGAACGCTCCCACACCTGGTTCACTTCCGGCCCCTCGATTGTTGCGGGAATCGCGATTCTGAAGCTCGCGCTCGAACTCCATGCCGCGCCGCACTACGGCATTTTTCGCGATGAGATGTATTACCTCGCCTGCGGCCAGCACCTGGGCTGGGGCTACGTCGATCACCCGCCGCTCATGCCCTTCATCGCATGGCTGGTCAGCCACACCCTCGGCACTTCGCTCCTTGCGATACGCCTTTTGCCCGCGCTGGCCGGAGCCGCGCTGGTCTGGATCACCGGCGACCTGGCGCGCAGGATGGGCGGCGGCCGCATGGCCCAGGCC
>JBAVUB010000310.1:0-7086 GCA_049696575.1 Acidobacteriaceae bacterium
GATCATTACTGTTAAGGACATCTTTGCCAACAAGCCCTTGAATATCCCCGGACGTATCAATCCATACGAGCGCAAAGGTCCCGCGAGCGTCAGGCCAGTCGCACGGCAACTGCGGCTACTTCCATGAGAGTTTGGTCGAGGCAAACGTGAACTAGCTGATTCGGCCAACGATCCCCTTGCCGCTGATTCGACGCCCCTACGCCCGCCCCCCCACCCCTGTGAGCCCCGTCACATCCACCCCCGCCCCAACCCAGGCACCATACTCCTACCCTCAACCCGGTCAGGAGAAGTTCCCCATGCATGCCTCCGAAATCATGGCCCGGCTCATCGAAATCGAGAAAGCCATCGGCCAGTCCAATCCCACCCTGATCCGCGCCCAGCTCATGCTCGTCGAGGAAGGCCTCCTCCAGCTCGAGCAGCTCACCATCGAAGCCCTCCGCGAAAACGCCATCCTCCGCCGCCGAATGGAGTACGTGCTGCCCCCCGCCGGCCAGCCCGAAAGCCGCTTCGACGCATAAGGGGATCCGCGCATCGGCCTTTCTGAACGCTGAACGCCGAACGCCGAACGCTGAACGCTGCCCCAGGGGACGACCCTACCGCCCAGTGCCGTTCAAAGGCACCCGCACCACCACCGCATCGTCGCTCTGGACCATCAGCCGGGAGAAGGAATAATCCCCCGGCATCGTGAACGACGCGAACTTCCCGTTCAGCGCCACCACCGAGCCCGGTGGCCGAGCCCTGGGGTTCGCCGGAACCGTGAAGCTGACCCGCACATCGGCCTGCCCGTCGCCGTCCAGATCGATCGCCTCGCTGACGTTTTCCGGCAGAGCTGCCACGGGCTTGAACGCAATCTGCACGAAAGGATCCACCTGTTGCAAAGCATGAGGATAGACCGGCCGATACACCACCACCTGATATCCGTTCCGGGCAATCGTCCTCGCCACCGTGCCGCCGGAATACGACGCATCCACGTGCAAACCCGCGTGAGCGACCGCGTTGGTGAAGACGCCCATCAGCACAAAGGGAACACACGCTGCCACGACCAGCGTGACCGCAGCCCCAACATAGGCCAGAACAGCAACCATCCGTGCCCGCATCGAGTCCCTCCTCACTTCCACGGCAGCCAATGCAGCATGGTCGCCAGCGAGTTGGCCAGAATGCTGCCGCCGAACATGGTAGCCATCGACCACGCTCCGTACAGGAACAGGAGCCGAGCCCGCTCCGGTTTCAGCGCCACCTGGGTGCCCTTCAGGTGCCAGACGGCAGCCTCTTTTTTGCAGCTGTCCACGCAGGCCCCGCACTTCATGCAGTTCATCAGCGTCTTGCCTTGCCGAATGGACTCGGCCGAGAGCGCCATCGTCGGACAAGCCGTCTGGCAAAGGGTGCAGTCCACACACTTTTCCCGGTCGAATCGGATTTCGAAGAGGGTGATCTTGTTGAACAGCGACTGAAATGCCCCGAACGGGCAGAAATAAGCACACTGCGTCCGCTTCTTCGTCAGATACGGCAGCGCCACCACCAGCCCGGCGAACAGCGCAATGAAGATGCCCATCTGGATCGCCGTCTCCACCGAGTGAACCGCCGGATACTCGGTGACAGCCTTAAACGGACAGAGCCACATGCAGT
Organism: Acidobacteriaceae bacterium; assembly: GCA_049696575.1. Taxonomy (GTDB): domain Bacteria; phylum Acidobacteriota; class Terriglobia; order Terriglobales; family Acidobacteriaceae; genus Palsa-343. Next base: position 1,627 of record JBAVUB010000310.1, read on the forward strand.
AAACCGGCTCAAAAAGCGCAGCAGAGAGCACGACGACGAAGATCAGAATCGCCCACGGCACCAGCCGCAGCCGGGGATCGAGCTTCCGGATCTTCGCCCGCTTGGCAATCCCCGCAAACCCCTCTTCAATGCCGCCGAAGAAGCAGATGTAGCTGCACCACGCCTTGCCCACTACCAGAGTGAAGGCCAGCCAGAGGCCGATCATCACGGCGATCGAGTGCGGATTGTTGGCCGTCGGCAAAATCGATCCCGGAAAAACTACCGCCCGGGTCAGCGCCGCCGGCACCACGAGCATGGGAATCACCATGTAGCAGAACGGCGTGTCGCCGGAAACCATGCGCTCGATGGGAATGCTCATGGTCCCGCGCAGCGCAATCAGAGCGGCGATGAAGCCGATGGGGAACAGGAACCCGAGCGCCACGAAAAACCAGCGCCGCCAGCGGTAGGTTTTGCCGGTGCGCATCATCAGGAAAAACAGCGTGGTCATGAAGACGATCACTGCAGCGGCGCCGATGCGTGAATCTCGCCCGTTGTGCATGAATGACGGCGTAAACATCAGCAGCGACCACAGTGCCATGGGCAGCGTCAGCAGCAGCGATCGGCCCGTGCTGCGAAAGGCCGGCGGACGAACGAGGACACGGCTAGCCATAAACAGCCCTCTCGATCAGAATCGACGCTCCGGAATACCCGTACCAGCACGCCAGCATCACGGCCACCATCCGGGCCACGGTCAGGAACGACGGAGTGCGTCGAACCACTCCCAGCGACAGGAAAGGAACGAACCAGACCGCCGTTCCCACAAAGAAAACCGAAAAGAAAAGCAGAGCGGCCGACAAGCTCGGAAGCTGCGAAGCGCGCAGGCCCGCGACCAGAAACGGTGGGCAGAGATTAATGCCGGTCAGGAACCCGAGCGCCGCCGCTCCGCTCGGCCGAGGCCGAGCAGATTCGGCGTCGGCGTTTGTGATCTGAACCAGCTTCGGTCGCCCATGAACGAAGGAGCAGTGCGCATGCGGCCAGCCCACCGCATAAACCAGAAGACCGGCAGCCAGCAGCACCTGAATGACGCCGAATATCCAGGTCCGCCCGCTCCAGGAGCGCGAGAGAGCAGCGCCGGCGAACCAGATCGCCGAAGCAAACAGCAAATAGCCCAGCAGACGAGACCCCAGGAAGATGACCAGTTGTCGAGCGTGGGTCCGGAACCCCCGCGGCTGCACCAGCATCCACGGCAACACCACCGGCCCGCATGAGGCCAGACACACCGGGCCGGTGACCAGCCCCAGCACCAGCGCCTCGGCAGCGTACGTCGAAAAGGGAAAGACCGCCATTGCGGCGGATCGTACCTCGCAGCAGGGCACCGCGGCAGTGACCGCCATCACGAACTTGCCCCGATCGAACAAAGATGGGGCCTTTTTCAGAGTCAGCCGTCTGTTATCATGGCCGGTTTTTGAGGGGAAAAGGCCCCGACACTATGCGGATATCGCTGTCCGCGCTGTTTCTGTTTCTGCTGCTGCCTGCAGGCTGGGCCCAGGTGATCGCGACCCACCCGTTCGACACGGAAATCAGCCGCGCTGTGGCCTTAGAGGCCGGAGCCACCGCAACCGACGTTCCCCATCACGTGCATTACGACCTGAAACTCTACGACCACAAGGGTAAGCTCACCACCGGAACCTGGGATATCTGGCGCGATCCGCTACATTATGTCCGCACCGACATCGTAGCCGGCGACTTCCACTACACGCACATCGAGGATCTGATCCACAAAAAGCAGTGGCGCCACTTCAACATGCTGATGCCGCTGAAGGTCTATGACCTGCGCCAGGACTACCGCCAGCCGGAGTTTGTCGTGGAGCAGTTTTCGAACGAGAAACCGGAGCACACCGTGCGGTTCCAGCAGGTGGATGGTTCGCCCTTTGACTGCACGAATAGCTTCTTGGAAATGCGCACCATGGACATGCGCGTCTGCTTCGATCCCCTGGCCCACGTGCTCGCCTTCGCGCAGATGTTCAACCAGACCGTTACCTGGGAAGACTGGCAGCCGCTCGGAACCCACAGCGTCCCGAAACGATTCCGTATTTACGACGCAGGCCGCGTGATGGTCGAAGCGGCCGGAACCGCGGAGAAGGTGAAGACGTTTCCGCCCGGGCTCTTCGCGATCCCAGCGGATCAGCCCGATATGGGAGAACCCGAGAACGATGGCGCGAAGCCGCATGCGATCGTCGCCAGGAAGCCCGTTCACTTAGAAACGCTGTATGGCAACGTCCTGGTCCAGCTACATGTGGACGTGGACGGCAAGGTGAAGAAGACCTCGGTGATCGACGCCGACGATGACGACATCATTCCCGAGGCAAAGCGGTTCACGAAGCATCTGATCTTCGCACCGCAAATCACGAATGGCGTCCCGACGCCGTTCGAGCAGCACATCTATCTGCGTTGCGCCATCGCAATACAGGAGAAACCGCCGGCTGGCGATGACTAATCAGCGAGACTCCGTCGCAGCCAGCTCTTCGATGCGCAGCGTTTCATCCGCGGCCAGATACCCCTTGCGCCGGAACCAGTCTTCCATCGCATCGCGCAGCCGATCGACCGGAATCCGCGTCCCGGCTTCGAGCATGCCATCGCCGATGGGCAGCGTATCGTCGAAGATCGCGTCGTTGGTGAAGTTGCGCATCGCGAAGTTGTCAATCCACGCGATCGGACAGGGATGAACCTCGCTGGTCGGCGTGACCCGCTCAATGCGCAGCCTGCGTATCCACATAAGTCGGTTAGTAGCCGTTGTGGTGCAGAACGAACACAACAATCGACGCCAGCACGCAATAGATCCCAAAATAGTACCAGCGCCCGCGCTCCAGCCAGGAGCTCAGCCACTTCAGCGCCAGCAGCCCGGCCAGAAACGAAAACAGCATGCCCAGCAAACTCGGCGCCGCCGCATGAGCGAATCCGCTCGTGTCCGCATGATGCAGCCGCAGCGCCTCGCGCCCAATCGCCAGCGGCGTCAGAATCACCGCCAGCGCAAAGCTGAACGCCTCGACGCGCACCTTCTTAATGCCCTGCAGAATGCCGACCGAAATGGTAGCGCCCGACCGCGAGAATCCGCGAAACGGCAGGCACAGTCCCTGCACCGCCCCAATCCCCGCCGCCTGCCCGAAGCCGATCTGCTCCGTCTCTTCCGCGTCCGGCCGCCGCCCTTCTTTCAGCCCCGCAATCAGGATCAGAAGTCCCGCCGCCAGCAGCGCCGGCGCAACAATGCCAAGGTGACCGAACAAATCCTCCAGCTGCGCGTGCGGCGCATTTTTGAAGATGGTGTGTTCAATCACTTTATTGAGCCCTTCGCCGACAATCCCGGTCAGCACCGTTGCGATCAAGGCCAGCCACACAAAGCGCTTCAGCGCCTCGCTGTCGGCAAAGAACGTCTCCTTCCACTGTTTCCAGAAATAGACGATCACCGCGAACATGGTGCCGGTGTGCAGCATCACCAGCAGCAAGGTCATCGCCGGCGACGATGGATCGATCCCCATCAGCTTTTCCGCGACCACCACGTGCGCGGAGCTGGAGACAGGCAGAAGCTCGGCGAGCCCCTGAATGATGGCGAGCACTATCACCTGAAGAACAGACATGCTGAGATTCTATCGGTGCTGCACGGTATTTTCGTCATTTGAATCGCGCGTCGAGCGCCCAGTATCATGAGCGTAAAGGGAGAAAAGCGATGCGAATTGGTGTGCTGACGGGCGGCGGAGACTGCCCTGGTCTGAATGCGGTCATTCACGCGGTCGTTCGAAAAGGCGTCGTCCACTACGGCGACGAGTTTGTCGGGTTCCTCGAAGGCTGGCGTGGCGTGCTCGACAACAACACCGTGGAGCTGACCCTCAAAAAAGTGGACGGCATTCTCATCGAGGGCGGCACGATTCTGCGCACCTCGCGCACCAATGTCCGCAAAGTCGAAGGCGGAATCCAGAAGTGCGTGCAGGTCTTCAAAGCCAACAAGCTCGATGCGCTCATTGCTATCGGCGGCGACGACACCCAGTCCGTCACCAACGCGCTGATCGAGGCCGGCGTGCCCGGCGTCGGCGTCCCCAAGACCATCGACAACGACCTCAACGGCACCGACGTCTGCTTTGGCTTCGATACCGCCGTCATGATCGCCACCGAAGCCGTCGATCGCCTGCACACCACCGCCGAGTCGCACAACCGCGTCATCGTCTGCGAAGTCATGGGCCGCGACGCGGGCTGGATTGCGCTCACCGCCGGTGTGGCTGGCGGAGCGCATGTCGTGCTGGTTCCCGAGAAGCCCATCGATCTGGATCATGTCTGCAGAATTCTCCGGTACAACCACGACCACGGCAAGAAGTACGGCATTGTCGTGGTGGCTGAAGGCGCCAAGCTGCCCGAAGTCGGTGGCCAGGCGACCAAGGGAACGAAGCTGGATTCCTTTGGTCACGCGCGCCTGAGCGGCATCGGCGAGGCGCTGGCCGAAGAAATCGAGAAGATGACCGGCTACGAAACGCGCTCCGTCAATCTGGGCCACACGCAGCGCGGCGGCACTCCCACCGCGTACGACCGGATGCTGGCGACGCGCTATGGTCTGGCGGCGATTGACCTCGTCCACCAGGGCAAGTTTGGACGCCTCGTGGTGCTGCGCGGAACGAAGATCGAGGACATCCCGCTGGCCGAAGCAATCGCCAAAAACCGCACCCTCGACGACAGCTTTCTGTCGATCATCAGCTCTCTGGAGCCAAAACTTTAACCTGCCAGCCCCATCTCGCTGGTTTTCAAAGACTTCAGCGAGATGGGGTTGGCAACCCAATACCCCTCCAAATCGGGATTCCTTTCGCCGTTCCGACTATGGTATACAGGGCGTGCCTTACTGCTCTGGAGGAATCCGTGAAAGCCTCGCTCGCCCAACCCGAGATTCGCGAAGTCATGGACATTCGTCAGGCCGCGCACTATCTCGGGATCAGCGCGGATAGCCTCTATCGTTACGCCGCCACGGGATTCATCCCCGCCTTCCGGCTGGGGAACCGCTGGCGGTTCCGCAAGTCGCGGCTCGATGAATGGATGGATCGGCGCTCCGGTCTGGAAGAAACCGCTGCACCAAAACTGGTGCGTTCGCAGAAGAAGCCCGTTCGCTCCACCCGCGTCCTCAGCCGCTCCGCCCGCACCGGCTCCTAAGCCTCCTTCTCGACCGAATCAACCTGCCCCAGGGCTGGCCGTCCGCTTGCGGTCGAGACAGTCTGTATTGCCGGTGACACGGCATCAACAGGCTAGTTTTCGCGCTAAGATGATCCAACCTACCCGCAGGCGATGCGTAAGTCGTTAATGCATTTCCCCAGTAGTAGCTCATGGATCTGCGGCTCAGTATAGGCTCCGGAAAAAATCAATCGTCCTGGCCACCTTGATCAGTGATCAGTGAACCGTGATCATGGAGTGGCGAGGATCGTGGAGGGGGTACCCCCGGGGTATGGG
>JBAVUB010000311.1:0-2938 GCA_049696575.1 Acidobacteriaceae bacterium
GAACGAGACTTTCAAGGAGCGCCTGGCGGAGCAGGGTCGCGGCGCTCGATCCAAGCGCGAGGCGGACGGCGATTTCGCGGCGGCGGCGGATGGCGCGGACCAGCAGAAGTCCGGCAAGATAGGCGCAGGCGATGAGCAGGACAACGGCGACCGCGAGAAACAGCGTGCGGACGAGGGGACGGGCCTGGGCAATGGTGTCCTCATGGAGGCCAGGCACGATGGGGCTGATTTTCAGGCTGGCCATGAAGGCGGGGTAGTTACGCATCGTCTCTTTCGCGACCCGATCGGCGTCTTCACGCGCCTGTGCGGCCGTGACCCCGGGCTTGAGGCGGCCCACCATCTGATAGTTCCAGCTGGCCTGGGCGCCGCCGGTCAGCTCTTCGGGGCGAAGACTCAGCGGGATCCACAGCTCGCTGCGGTTCAAATGGCCGGGGACGAGCGGGAATTCAAAGTTGCGTGGCATGACGCCGACGACGACGTAAGGCTTGCGGTCGAGCAGGATTTTTTGTCCGAGGATGCCGGCGTCGCCGTGGAAGCGGCTCTGCCAGGTCGCGTAGCTGAGGACAGCGACCTGCTGCTTCTGATCGTCTTCCTGCTGGGTGAAGACGCGGCCGAACAGCGGCTCGACTGCGAGCGCGGAGAAGACGCCGGGCGTCATGCGCGCCGCGTTGACCTGGGCGGGATCGCCGATGCCGGACAGTTCATAGTTGGGCTCGGTGTAGCCGCCGAGCGCGGAGAAGCTGTGCGTGTCGCGGGTGTAGTTGACGATGTCGGGTCCGGTGACGCCGGCTTCGGTGATGCCGTTGACTTCCACTCCCTGCAGCGTGTCGGAGAGCACGACGAGCTGCTCGGGATGCGGGAAAGGCAGCGGGCGCAGGAGAACGCCTTCGACGATGGAGAAGATGGCCGTGGTGGCCCCGATGCCGAGCGCGAGGGTGAGCACAGCGGTCAGCGAGAATCCGGGAGACTTGGAAAGGTGGCGGATGGCAATCTTCAGGTCACGCAGCACGGTTGGCTCCTGGTACGGCTGGGGTTAGGGGTAAAGCAGCACGCGTGGTTCCAGATACGGGAAAGGGGAAGTGGTTGTTCCTTCAATCCGCGGGGAGGATGGCGAGCGGGGCGAGTGTCCGGGAACGGAAGCGGTGTCCGTTTGGGGACAAGGGTGCGTGACGAGCCCCGCGTTTTCCACCTGATCCGCAGCGCTCTAGCCACTGCAAATTCAGCCGATGAGGAGGACAGAAGCTCGTGCCACGAGCGGCGCTGGAGGGCTGTGCGCGGGAGATCTGCGCGCGCGGAAATCGGCGCGGGAGGATGCTCGAAACCCCATGTTTGTGATCATCGGCATTCTGGTGGTGTTTGGCGCGGTGTTAACCGGATATCTGATGGAGCACGGACACATTGCCGTGCTGCTGCAGCCGGCGGAGTTGCTCATCATCGCCGGTGCCGGCGCCGGGACGCTGCTGGTCGCCAATCCTCTGCGGACCCTGAAGAAAATCGTCAGCGGCGTGATGGGCGCGATCGGCGCATCGAAGTTTGGGAAAGAACGGTATCTCTCCACGCTGCGCATGATGTACGAGCTGCTGCAGAAGGCGCGGCGCGGCGGGATGCTCACCATCGAAACCGACGTGGAGAAGCCGGAAGAGAGTCCGGTGCTGAATGCGTATCCGGAGTTCATTAAGGATCATCATGTCCGGGATTTTGTCTGCGACACGATGCGCATGGTGATTACGGGGGGCGTGGATGCGTTCGATATGGACCAGATGATGGACCTGGACATGGAGGTCCAGCACCACGACACCGAGGAGCCGGTGGCGGCGCTGTCGACCATGGCGGATTCGCTGCCCGGGCTGGGAATTGTAGCCGCGGTGTTGGGCGTGGTGATCACCATGGGCGCGCTGGGCGGACCGGCGGAGGAGATCGGACGCAAGGTAGCGGCCGCGCTGGTCGGGACGTTCCTGGGGATTCTGCTGTGCTACGGCCTGGTGGGGCCGGTGAGCCAGAACATGGCGAAAAGCGCAGCGGAGGAGCACGCCTACCTTTATGTGTTGCGGGTTCTGATGCTGGCGTTTATTCGCGGGCAGCCGCCGGTGGTGGCCATTGAAGTCGGGCGAAGGGCGATTCCCTCGCACGTGCGGCCCTCGTTCGCGGAGGTCGAAGAGGCGTGCCGGAATAAGGGCAACGCAGCCGCGGCGCCCGCCAAAGACGCGGTGGAGTAGAAGGGACACCAGGCAATAGCGAAAAGGCCAGGAATTCAATGCCGCAGAACAAGCCCATCTACGTGATTAAGAAGAAGGTGAATCATGGCGGCCACCATGGTGGGGCGTGGAAGGTGGCGTACGCCGATTTCGTGACGGCCATGATGTCGCTGTTCATCGTCCTGTGGCTGATGAACACCAGCCAGAAGGTGCGCCAGGCGGTCGCCGGGTACTTCAACGATCCCAGGGGAAAGTCGACGCTGACCGGGACGGATCAGTCCGGATCGAGCGACAATCTGGCGCTCACCGAGAAGAACATTCCGGAGCTGAAGAAGAAGATCGAAGAGGCCATTCACAAGATGAATGACCTGAAGGCGCTCGAGAACCAGATTCAGATCACCATCACTCCGGAAGGGCTGCGCATCGAGCTGCTGGAGACGAAGGACGGGACGTTTTTCAACACCGGCAGTGCGACGCTGAACCAGAACGGGCGCGAGCTCCTGCAGCTGCTGGCCGGGCAACTGGGAGGGATTCCGAACCGCGTCTCCATTGAAGGACACACGGATGCACAGCCCTACGCGACGAAGGATGGGTATGGGAACTGGGAGCTGTCGACAGATCGGGCGAATGCGGCGCGGCGGCTGATGCAGAGTTCAGGGTTGGGGAAGGATCAGGTCTCGCAGGTGCGAGGCTACGCGGATCAGAAACTGCGCGTGTCCTCGAACCCGATGGATCCATCCAAC
>JBAVUB010000312.1:0-2158 GCA_049696575.1 Acidobacteriaceae bacterium
GGATAGAATGAGTCATTCCATGTAAGGATGGACTGAGAGGCCATCGGCCTCGCGCATGACCAAAGTTTGGTTTGCCCGCTGATTGTTCTTGCTATCGCCGCTTCCGCCCGTCACACTGGAAGCGGAACCTGAACCAGGAGGACTCGCATCCCGCGAGTCCTTTTTGTTTTCAGGCTCCAACCAGGGTCCCCGAGGCCCCCGCGCAACTCGACGTGCACCGCTCGATCCTTCTCATCTCGAATCCGCCGGTTACGAGTCTACCGGCTGCAGGCTACAGGCTGTCTTTTGTATTACTTGCGCAGAGGCCCTCTCGCAACTAACCTCTTTTCAATCACCTGCACCAGAGGGCCCTCAAAAGGCGATAACGAACAAGCTTGTTTTCATACACTTAGCAAAAATGTAAGGGGTAGGGGTAGGCGTGCCTACTAGCTACAAGCCACTAGCTACCTTCAGAGGCCCTCAAATAAGTACCCTGCTTGCCACACTTACAAAACAGAGCAGACGCAAGTCCTCTACTTTCCACACTTACAATTTTGCCGAGGGGTAGGGGTAGGACGTGCCACTGGCTACTGGCCGTTCTGCAACTCGTAGTGACCAGCTTGCGCAAGATGAAGCGTCAGCCGCGAGCCATTCTCGACCGCCGTTCCATTTTGGGAAACGCCGTTGACCTTCACCTGGTTCGTGCCTGGTTTCACCGGGAACAGCACCGTCGCATCGACGCCGTCAGGAATATCGATCACCGCATGCAAACTGTGATCGCCTTCTGTGTGCAGATCGACTTTGATCACGCCGTTTGGCGTCGGTTCAGTGCCGCGTGCCCAATCCAGATCGAGCAGGTCAGGGCGAATGGTGGCTTCCTTGAATCCAGGCGCGGTGGGAACGATGCCGAGCACCTGTTCGAGCAGCCACCACGAGGGCGCGCTCGACCAGCCGTGCGCGAGCGAGATGCGATAGCCGGCCGTGTCGTCGGCCTGCAGATCGACGTGCGGATCGTCTTTGGGCCAGCGCGGATCGTAGGCTTCCCAGAAACTGGTGGCGCCTTCGTCGATCATGCCACCCCAATATTCGCGAATCCACGCAAGCGCGGCGTCGCGATGATCGATGCGCGCCATGGCATCGAGGACGTACGAACCGTAGTAGGGCGAGATAACGTCAGGACGCCAGGTGGGCTTGCCGACGTTCGCGAGGACGTTCTGCCAGATCGAGGAATACTGGTCGGGCGTGGCGACGCCGGAGATGACGGCCATGGCATTGGTCTGCCAGCGCGGGCCGAACGATCCATTGGCAAACTGCGAGGCCTGGCTCGCGTGCGCTAACTCGTCGGCGCGCTGGGTGAAGTGGGAGGCATTCTGCGTGTCGCCGAGTTCCTGGAGAAGATGCGAACCAGCGCGATACGCGCGCACGTACTCGATGATGGTGGTGGCGCGCGAGGAAGCTGTGTCGCCGTTGAGGTCGAGCGCCCAGTCAACGTAGAGCCACTCATGCGTGTGGTTGATGAAGTTGTTCTGCGCGTCGAAGTCCTGGTCCATGAACTGGAGCAGGCCGACGATGCGGTCGTGCATGGAGGCGACGAATTCTTTGCGGCCGGAGTGCAGGTAGTAGTGCTCGAGCTCGGTGAACCAGTACGACGAGTAGCCAGGAATGCCGTTGACGTGTTCGGTGATGGGCAGCGAGCCGATGAGGCGGGTGAGCGTGTCTTCAATGAGAAACTGGTCGCCGAAAACGTCGTCGATCACGCGTCCGCTCACGTCGGTGTCGCCCATCCAGCGGCCGCGATCGCGCTTGGGAGCGTCCCAGATGTCGTCCTGCATGCAGAGATGGCTGGTGTAAGCGCCGGTTTCCCAGATGCGGTTAAGCAGCGCGTCGGAAGATTCGAACGAGCCCTGGTAGCGAACGGGATAGTAGACGTCTTCGAGGCGGATGGACTTGAAGCGCAGCAGCGGCGGACCGGAAAGGAACCGGATGCGGGCGTAGCGAAAGGCGGATTTAGGGCCGACGCCAGTGCCGTTCGGAATGAGGTGCAGGAGATTGGTGCCGAGGTAGGGCTCGTTGTTCAGTTCGCCGAGGGATTCGCCGTAGGCAACGGAGACGATGGCGGGCGCGTCGGTATCGGAGACGATCTGCACGCGGCCGTCGACTTCGCGGCCGAAGTCGAGGG
>JBAVUB010000313.1:0-9300 GCA_049696575.1 Acidobacteriaceae bacterium
GCGCATGGCTGAGGCTTTCCCAGGTCCCGAATCCGCGTGCCCCCGCCCGCCCCTGGATGCGGGCGACCTGAGCGTGCAGCAACTTCTGGCGGAGCGCCAGGCCGCCGAAGCGGCTCTGCGTGAGGCGCGCACGAAATTGCAGGCCGTTTTCGAAGGGGTTGAGACAGGAATTTTCGTCATCGATCCGGAATCGCACCGAATCGTCGACGCCAATCCCGTGGCGCTGGAGCTGACCGGCGCGGGGCGCGAGAAGATGGTGGGCGCGCTGTGTCATAAGTTTGTATGCCCGGCGGAGGAGGGTCGCTGCCCGGTCACCGATCTGGGGCAGACGGTGGATAACTCGGAGCGCGTGCTGCTCACGGTGCGGGGGGAGAAGCGCTCGATCATCAAGACGGTGCGGCCGGTCGAGATCGACGGACGCCGTTATCTTCTGGAGAGTTTTCTCGACATTTCGCAGCGCAAGCGCGCGGAACAGGCGCTCGAAGAGCAGACCGCTTATTTGAACACGCTGTTTGAATCCAGCCCTCTGGGCATCGTGGTTCTGGACGAAGAGGAGCGGATCCAGATGACGAATACGGCGCTGGAGCGGCTCTTTCTCTACTCGCGGGAGGAAATGCGCGGCCAGCGTCTCTGCGATCTGCTGGTCCCTGACGATCTGGCGACCGAGGCCAGCCACTTCACCCAGGAGAGCCTGGCGGGGAGGGGCGCGCATTTCACCAGCCGGCGGCGGCGCAAAGACAAGGTGCTGGTGGACGTGGAGATCTTCGGAGTGCCGCTGGTGATCGCGGGCCGGTCGAAGGGAATTCTGGCGCTTTATCAGGACGTCACCGAGCGGCGCCAGGCAGAGGCGGAGCGGGCGGAGCGTCATCGCCTGGCGACCCTGGCGGCCGAAGTTGGGCTGGCGCTCACCGGAGCCGAGGACCTGAGCGAGGGGCTGCAGCAATGCGTGGATGCGCTGATTCGCAACACGGACATTGCGTTTGCGCAGATCTGGACCAGCAACGAGAAGGAGCATCGTATCGAGCTGCAGGCCAGCGCCGATATCCAGCTGCAGGGTGGTCCCGATCGCTGGCGCATGGACCTCTCCCGGATCGAGCGCATTGCCGAAGCCGGCGTGACCCAGCTGGACAACACGTTCGTGGGCTATCCCCTCAAGGTGCGGGAGCAGGTCCTGGGGGTGGCGGCCGCATTTGCCTGCCAGCCGCTGACCGAGGCCGCGCTGCAGGCCTTCGAATCGGTAGTCCACAGCATCGCGCAGTTCGTGGAGCGCAAGCGCGCGGAGGGATCGCTGCGCGAAAGCGAAGATCGATTCCGCACCGCCTTTGAAGAGGCTCCCCATGGCATGTGCATGACCGGACTGGACGGCCGCTTTCTGCACGCCAATGCGGCGCTGTGCCAGATGCTGGGCTATACGGCGGAGGAACTGATGTCCGGGGCCTGGCAGGGAATCACCCATCCGGACGATCTGGAACGATCGCAACAGTTGAGGAGTGAATTCGGCAAAGGCGCGGCCACGACGTTGGGGCTCGAAAAGCGGTACATCCACAAACGGGGTCACGCCGTTTGGGTGAGGGTGACGATTTCCGTGGTGAAGGACCGTTCCGGGAATCCCTCGCATTTTATTACCCAGGTGGAGGACATCACGCTGCGCAGGCAGGCCGATGAGGCGCAGGCATTCCTGGTCTCGCTGGTGGAGTCCTCGCAGGACGCCATTATTGGATCAACTCCGGAGGGCGTGGTGGTCAGCTGGAACCGCGGGGCCGCGGAGCTCTATGGATATAGCGCCGAGGAAATGATCGGAAAGACGGCGGCTGACGTGATTCCCCCGGAACGCCCCGACGAACTGGCGGCCATTCTGCGGACGATTCAGCGCGGGGAAGTGATGGCCAGCCACGAGACGGTGAGGATCCACGAAGACGGACGGCGGGTGGAAATATCGCTCAATACCTCGCCGGTTTTCGACGCGGCGGGGAGGATTACCGGAGCGGTGCACATCGCCAGGGACATCACGCGACGCAAGGTTGCCGAGGAGCGGCTGCGCGCATCGGAAGAGCGCTATCGGGAGCTGTTCGAGAACGCCAGCGACCTGGTGTACACCTTCGATCTCGACATGCGCATCACCTCGCTGAACCGCGTGGCCAAAGTGACGATGGGGTATGCCGGGGAGGAAGCGATCGGGATGAACCTCCGGCAGCTCGTCGATGCTGAGCCATGGAAGCGCGTCGAGGAAGCGATCGAGCGGCTGGTGGCGGGGCATCTGGCGGCAAAAATTGAACTGGAGATCAGGGCCAAAGACGGCCGGCGGGTGACGCTGGAAATGAATCCGCGCGTGATCTACAGGGATGGCAATGCGGTGGGAATCCAGGCCATTGCGCGCGACATTACCGGGCGCGACGTGGCGGAGATGGAACTGCGTCAGGCGCAGAAGCTTGAATCGGTGGGCCGCCTTGCGTCGGGCATCGCTCACGAAATCAATACTCCGATGCAGTTCGTGGGCGACAATGTTCGCTTCCTGCAGGATTCGTTCGGGGAAATGCAGGCTCTCATCGGGAAGGTGCATGAACTTTGCCAGCCCTCCGCGGGCGTGCCTCTGCCCCCGGAGCTTTGTCGCCTCGCAGCGAACCTCGATTGCGATTATCTGCTGAAGGAAATTCCGGAGGCGCTCACCCAGACGCTCGATGGAGTGGACAGGGTGGTCACGATTGTGCGCGCCATGAAGGAATTCGCGCACCCGGAAAACAAGGGGATGATTCCGGCAGATCTGAACAAGGCTCTTCTGAATACGCTGACCGTGGCGCGCAATGAACTGAAGTATGTCGCCGATGTGGAAACCCGATTCGGGGACCTGCCGCTGGTCGTTTGCAGCTTGAGCGATCTGAATCAGGTCTTCGTGAACCTGCTGGTCAACGCGGCCCACGCTATTGCGGAAGCGGTGAAGGGAACGGGAGAAAGAGGGAGGATCTCTCTCGAAACAGAAGTGGAAGGCCCGATGGTGTTGATCACCATCGCGGACACCGGCGCCGGCATTCCAGAGGGGATTCGCGACCGGATTTTCGATCCTTTTTTCACGACCAAGGAAGTGGGGCGCGGAACCGGTCAGGGTTTGACGATTGCGCGGTCTGTAGTCGATCGCCATAAGGGAACCCTGACCTTTGAGAGTGAAGTTGGCAAGGGAACGACGTTCTCGATCCGCCTGCCGATCGAAGGCTCCGAGGCCTTGGCATCGCCTGCGCGATAAGCGCCGCGCCATGAGCCAGAAAGCCATTGCTCCCGGGGTGTTCCGGAACAGGTCGGGTGACCGGTATCACAGCACGCTCCCCCTCCCAGGGCGTACCTTCATCGGTTTTGGGGACCGCGAACATGCAGCGTTCCAGAAGCAGGCCGGGCCACGGCAAGTTGCTCGATCCCCGGCGTTTAGCTGCAACGGCGAAGGAACCTGATGAGTAGCCGATACGGGCGCGTCCGGGAGGGGAACGAAGAATGACCTGGAGCGAAGAGTATCGGACCCGATCCATGTGCGCCGCGCAGGCGCTGGAGGCGGTGCGGTCGGGAGCGCGGGTCTGGATTCAGTCCGGGTGCGGCACCCCTTCGACCCTGGTGAATGCGCTGGTGGGGCGGGCGGCGGAGCTCCAGGATGTGGAGATCGTCCACATGATGACCCTGGGGAGCGCGGACTACACGAAGCCGGAGTTCGAAGGGCATTTTCGCCATCGGGGATTGTTCCTGGGAGCGAACGTGCGCGAGGCGGTGGCCGCAGGACGCGCCGACTACACGCCGATCTTCCTGAGCGAGATTGAGGGCTTGTTCACCAGCGGCGCCATGCCGCTGGATGTCGTGCTGATGCAGGTTTCGCCCCCCGACGCGCACGGCTATGTGAGCCTGGGCACGACGGTGGACTGCACGCTGACGGCGGCGCGCTGCGCAAGCACGGTAATTGCCGAGGTCAACCAGCAGATGCCGCGTACGCACGGCGACACCTTCATCCACGTGAGCCGGATTACCGCTTTCGTGGAGGCCGACCACCCGCTGCTGGAACTGCCCAGGGAGCATTTCACCGACCTGCATTTGCGCGTCGCGCACAATGTGGCGTCGCTGATCCCCGACGGGGCGACGCTGCAAACCGGCATCGGCGGGATTCCCGAAGCGGTGCTGACGTGTCTCGATGGCAAACGCGATCTGGGCATTCACACCGAGATGTTCTCCGATGGAGTGATCGAGCTGATCGAGTCGGGGGTGATCAACGGCGAGCGGAAATCGCTACACCGGGGCAAGGCCGTCGCCGCCTTTGTGCTGGGAACGAAGCGGCTCTTCGATTTCATTCATGACAACGCCAGCTGCGAGTTCCGGCCGATTTACTACACCAACGATCCGTATGTTGTGTCCAGGAACGACAGAATGGTCGCCATCAATTCGGCGCTGCAGGTGGATCTCACCGGACAGGTGTGCGCCGATTCGATTGGCACCCGTCCCTACAGCGGATTCGGCGGGCAACTGGACTTCATTCGCGGGGCGGCGCGGTCGCGGGGAGGAGTTCCGATCATCGCGCTGCCGTCGACGGCGCTGGGCGAGACGATCTCGCGCATTGTGCCGGTCCTCGACCCGGGCGCGGGGGTGGTGACGTCGCGGGCCGATGTGCATTACGTGGTCACCGAACACGGGATCGCTTACCTGCATGGGAAAACGCTGCGGGAGCGAGCCAAAGCGCTGATCGCCATTGCCGATCCGCGCTTTCAGCAGGAGCTGGAGGATTTTGCCGTGCGCGCGCATTATCTGGAGCGGAAAACAGCGGTCGCGCTGGCCTGAGAGGCAGCTTGCGGAAAGGAGCACGGATGACGAGCGCCGGAAAGCAGGATCGAGGACGGCTGCGGGTGGATGCGAATGAGTGCAAGGGCTGCGGGCTGTGTATCGAAGCGTGCCCGCCGCATGTGATTGAGTTAACGGAGCGCCTGAACCACTACGGCTACCGCACAGCAGTGTATGCGGGGGCCGGCTGCACCGGCTGCGGGATTTGCTTCATGGTGTGCCCCGAGCCGGGAGCCATCACCGTGCTGCGCCTCGCCAGGCGCGCGGCAGCCAGCGCAGAGGGAGTGAAGCCATGCGCCGGCAATTGATGAAGGGCAACGAGGCGATTGTCAAAAGCGCGATCCTCTCCGGATGCCGCGCCTTTTATGGATATCCCATCACCCCGGCCAGCGAGATCACCGAAGCTGCCGCGAAGTATCTGCCCGAGGTGGGCGGTGTGTTCCTGCAGGCGGAGAGCGAAGTGGCGGCCATCAACATGCTCTACGGCGCGGCGGCGGCGGGCGTTCGCGTAATGACCGCGTCGAGCGGACCGGGAATCAGCCTGATGCAGGAGGGCATCAGCTACATGGCGGGCGCGGAACTGCCCTGCGTGATTGCCGACATCACCCGGGGCGGACCGGGGCTGGGGAACATCGCCGCCGAGCAGAGCGACTACCACCAGGTGGTGAAGGGTGGAGGCCACGGCAATTACCGCACCCTGGTGCTGGCGCCGCATTCGGTGCAGGAAATGGCCGACCTGACCGCTCTGGCCTTCGAGCTGGCGGATCGTTATCGCAACCCCGTGGTGGTGATGGCCGATGGATTCATCGGACAGATGATGGAACCGGTCGAGTTCCCGCAGACGGCGACGGAGCCGCGCTTGCCGAAGTGGGCGGTGGCGGGCACGGAGGAATCGCGCGGCAATCTGATCTCCTCGATCTACCTGGAACCTGACAAGCTCGAGGCCCACGTCCGTCAGCTCGAAGCCAAGTATTATGTCGCCCAGCAGCGGGAAGCGCGCGCGGAAGAATGGCGAACCGAAGGCGCGGAAATCGTTCTGGTGGGCTATGGAATCGTGGCCCGCATCCTGAAGGCGGTCGCCGCCGAGGCTCGGGCCGAAGGGATCAACGTGGGCGTGCTGCGCCCGATCACGCTGTATCCGTTTCCCAGTTTGCAATTCCAGAAGCTGGCGGAGCGGGCGCGCGTGTTTCTCGTCGTCGAGATGAGCAATGGCCAGATGCTGGAAGACGTGAGGCTGGCGTTGAACGGGGTGCGGCCTGTCGAGTTTTTCAGCCGCCTCGGCGGCAATGTCCCGTCGCATGGAGAAGTGCTGGAACTTGTCCGGAAACTGGGGCGGCAATCGCTCCCGGCGCCGAAGCCGGAAGGGGAGTGTGTGGGCCATGTCTAACGGAACGGAAGCGGAATACGAAGTTGCACACGGCAGGCCGAAAGCCTTCTACGAGAATTTTGAGCGGAAGGACGAGCTGCAGCACCAGACGCATTATTGTCCGGGGTGCGGGCACGGCATCGTGCACAAGATGCTGGCGCAGGCCATCGATGAGCTGGGCATTCGGGACCGGACCATCCTGATCAGCCCGGTCGGCTGCTCGGTCTTCGCGTACTACTACTTCGACGTGGGCAACGTGCAGGGCGCGCACGGCCGCGCTCCGGCGGTGGCCACGGCCGTGAAGCGGACCCGCCCGCAGAGTATCGTCGTCAGCTACCAGGGCGACGGCGATTTGTCGGCGATCGGGTCGGCGGAGATTCTGCACGCGGCCAATCGCGGCGAGAACATCACAGTCATCTTCGTGAACAACGCCATCTATAGCATGACCGGCGGGCAGGTGGCGCCGACCACCCTGCTGGGCCAGGTGAGCACGACCACCCCGGCGGGCCGCAACCCGGCCAACGAGGGTTATCCGCTGCACGTGAGCGAACTGCTGGCGACGCTCGAGGCTCCTGTCTACATCGAGCGCGTGGGGCTGGGTGACAATCGGCAGGTGGCGCAGGCGCAGCGCGCGGTACGGCGGGCCATGGAGAATCAGGTGCGCGGACTGGGCTTTTCGCTGGTGGAGGTTCTGTCGCCGTGCCCGACCATCTGGAAAATGTCGCCGGTGGAGGCGCAACACTGGGTCCGGGACGTGATGGAGAAGACGTATCCGCTCGCGGTCCTTCGCGATCGCACGAAGGAGGTCCAGCCAAAGGCAGCGCCATGGACCGGGCCTGCTCTGGAGGATATTCCACAAATTCTCGGCGTCACCGACGAGGGTGCGACGAAAGAGGCTGATCCGCAAGCGCAAGGCGGCATCGATCTGCAGGTGCGCGTGGCGGGGTTTGGCGGGCAAGGCGTCCTGCTTCTGGGCGAAGTGCTGGCCGAAGCGGGACTGCACGCGGGACTTGAAGTATCGTGGCTACCGTCCTACGGGCCGGAAATGCGTTCGGGCACTTCGAATTGTCATGTGCGGTTGGCGCGCGAGCCCATCGATTCGCCGCTGGTCGTCCATCCCGATGTGCTGGTGGCCATGAACGAGCCGTCGCTGGACAAGTTCTGGGCCAGCGTGCGCCCCGGCGGCTGGATCTTCTACAACGGCGAGGCGGTGCCTGAGGAGTGTAAGCGGGAAGACGTGCGTATTCTGGCGCGTTCGTTCACGCATGTGGCCGACGAGTTGGGCGATGGCCGCGCCGGCAACATGGTGATTCTCGGCGCGCTGCTCGAAGCCACTGCGGCACTGCCGCAGGCCAGCATTGACGCCGCGCTGAGCGAGCTGGTGAAGAGTCCGCGCTGGCTGACGCTGGACGAGCGTGCTCTGGCGCGAGGGCGCGAGCTTTTGCGGGAGTCGCTCCAGGAGGTGTCCCAATGAAGGCTGAAGCGGATCCGAACCTGATTGTCTATTTCGATGGGCAGTATGTTCCGCTGCGCGAGGCGCGCATCGGGATCCTCACCCACGCTCTGCATTATGGGACGGGCGTGTTTGAAGGCATTCGCGGCTATTGGGACGACGCGGAGCATCAGCTCTTCCTCATGCGTCCCCGCGAACACTACGAGCGCTGGAAGCAAAACTGCGGGATTCTGCGCATCCATGTTCCGGCCTCCACTGACGAGCTGTGCGCGATCACCGTCGAGCTGATGCGGCGCAATGCCTTTCGCACCGATGTCTACGTTCGGCCGCTGGCCTGGAAGTGCGCCCAGGGAGTCGGCGTCAGCATGGACGATCAGGATGCCTTCGCGGTCGTTGCGCTGCCTTTTGGCGAATACCTGCACAGCGACAAAGGGCTGCACGCAGGTGTAAGCTCGTGGCGCCGGATCGAGGACAATGCCATCCCGGCACGGGCAAAAATCTGCGGAGCCTATGTGAACAGCGCGCTGGCCAGTGACGAAGTGCGGCAGAGCGGATTCGACGAAGCGATCCTGCTCAACGAGAGCGGTCATGTCGCCGAGGGCGCCACCTGCAACCTTTTTATGGTGCGCGGCGATCAGCTAATCACGCCTCCCATTACGGAAAACGTGCTGGAAGGGATCACCCGCGCCTCGATCATCGATATCGCGTTTCGCGAACTCGGCCAGCGGGTTGTCGAGAGGGCCATCGATCGCAGTGAGCTTTACGTTTGTGATGAGTTGTTCCTTACCGGAACAGCCGTGGGCGTCGCGCCGGTGGTGCGCATCGATCATCGGCCGGTCAGGGACGGGGCCATAGGCGCGGTTACGCGCGAAATACGGCAGTTGTATTTCGACGCATCGCGAGGACATTTGCGGGCGTACCGGAAATGGGTGGTTCCGGTCTGCCCATCACAGATTGAACCGGAGCCGCACGCAGCTTCGCTGGCAGAGACGAGCGCTATTTGAGCCGATGCCGACGGGAGGACGCGCAGTGACCCTGGCTCGCACAGGGAGGATAGAAAGATGGTTACGACCGTAGTTGCAGAAAATGCGTACGACCTCGCTCTGGAGAATTTCGACACGGCAGCCGACAGCCTGGAACTGAGCCAGGATATTCGGGCCATGATCAAGTATCCCGAGCGCATCCTGATGGTCTCCGTGCCGGTGCGCATGGACGACGGGCACATTCACCGGTTCGAGGCCTATCGGGTGCAGCACAGCTCGGTGCGCGGTCCGGCGAAAGGCGGCATCCGCTACCACCCGCAGGTCACGCTTGACGAGGTGAAAGCGCTGGCCACGTGGATGACGTGGAAATGCGCCGTGGTGAATATTCCCTTTGGCGGCGCCAAGGGCGGCGTGACGTGCGATCCCAAACATATGTCGCAGGGCGAACTGGAGCGCATGACGCGCCGCTACACCAGCGCGATTCTGCCGCTCATCGGTCCTGCACAGGACATTCCCGCGCCCGATGTGTACACCAATCCGCAAACCATGGCCTGGATCATGGACACCTACAGCATGACCAAGGGCTATCCCATTCCCGGCGTCGTGACCGGAAAGCCCATCAGCCTGGGCGGCTCGCTGGGACGCAACGAAGCCACCGGGCGCGGCGTGTTCTATACCATCCAGTGCGCCTGCGA
>JBAVUB010000314.1:0-3012 GCA_049696575.1 Acidobacteriaceae bacterium
GGCCTGCTCTGGACCCCGTATCTGCTCGGCGAGCGCACGCCGCATCTCGACCCAACGGCGACCGCGGCGTTTGTGGGCATCACGGCGACCACGACGCGAGCCCACTTCACCCGCGCCGTGCTTGAAGGCGTGGCGTATTCGCTGAAGGACACATTCACACTCTTCTCAGAGCTGGGCATTCCGGTGAAAGGCGTTCGTCTTGGCGGCGGCGGCGCACGCGGTCCGATGTGGCGCGAGATTCAGGCGAATATTTATGGATACGCATGCGAGCGGCTGACCGCTGAAGAAGGCGGAGCGTTTGGCGCTGCGCTGCTGGCCGGCGTTGGCGGCGGACATTGGCCCAATCTGGAAGCGGCCTGCGCTGCCGGCATTACGGTTGCGGAGACGATCCATCCCAAACCGGCAACTGTTCAGCGTTATGCTGAGGGGTATGCGGGCTACCGGCGCGTCTATCCGGCTCTAAAGGGCATACACGGATGAGCGCCGCTGGCTCGGCGTGCAGTTCGGGACTGCGACTCGGGATCGCATCATGCTGCAGATCGCCAAACTTGTGGCTCTCGCGCTCAGCATCCTCTCGCTGTGCGCTTTGGCGGGGCATGCGTTCTTCGTTCCTGGCAGTCCGTGGGAGGATCGGCTGCTGGACGGGCTGGCGATGCTGGGACTGACGGCGAGCATCTGCTTTGCCAGCGGGATGGTTTTCGAAATTCCCAACCGCCGATTCGATCCCGAACCGACTCCGCGGCTGACGCAGACCTTGCCAGTACGCCTGTTTTTCTGGGGCGCGAGTGTGATGGCGGTGATGTTCCTGCTCTCGTGGTTTCTGGCGGAGTACTTCGTGCCCATGATCTGGAAGAACCAGCCCTACTGAACGGATCGGAAGAGGGACCAAGCTGCCAAAACCGGGCAGAGCCATTCGACGCGCACCTCGCTACACCCGGTGCTTGCTCATGCCAGGTTATCAATCCTTCAGGTTGTGTGGCTCAATGCCCGGGGGCTGCGGTGTTCTCACGCGCTTTGGCGACCAGGGCATCGAAGCGCGGATCGCCGTGCAGCGATTTCAAATCGGCGTCGGTCGCCATCCCGTCGGCATCGCTGTATCCGAGACGGATCGCCTGGCCGAGGTGGTCCAGCGCCTCATCGCGGTGGCCCGCGACGGCTGCTCCGCAGGCAAAGTTATACCAGGCGTCGGCAAGCGTGGCCGAGTCTCTGGCGCTTCCCGCTCTCTGAACGATCTGATGAAACAGCTGCTGCGCCTCGTCGTACCGTCCCTCGTGGCTGAGGATCATTGCCAACGGTTCGGCCGTATCCGGCCCTCCCCCGCCTGAATGATGGCTTTCAATCTCCTGCACCTCGCGGTCCAACTTCTCCGCCTCGCCAAAATGGCCCTCCGCCTCCAGGGTGTTAGCGAGATAGGTCATCATGTAGAGTGTTTCCCGATGCTCGGGACCGAGGACACGACGTACCGTATCCAGTGCGTCGCGCTCAACCTTTTCGGCCTCAGCGTGCTTGCCCTCAGCCTCAAGAATCATAGCCAGGTAGCTCATCGAATAGAGCGTGTCGGGGTGCTCGGGTCCCAGAACACGGCGCTGGATATCGAGCGTGTCGCGCTGCAATTTCTCAGCCTCGGGGTATTGGCGTTCCAGTCGCAGAGTGTCAGCCAGGGCGCTCATCGAACGCAGCGTGTCCTGATGCTCGGGCCCCAGAACACGCCGTTGGATGTCGATTGTTTCGCGTTGTAATTTCTCGGCCTCGGGGTATTCGTGCTGGTAGTTCAACATTGTGGCCAGCCACGTCATCGAGTACAGTGTGTCCGGATGATCAGGTCCCAGGATCCTGCGCCTGATATCAAGCGCCTGCCGCTCCAGCTTCTCGGCTTCGGGGTAATGGCCCTCCTGCATAAGAGTTGCCGCCAGGTGGTTCATCGATCGCAATGTGTCGGGGTGCTCCGGACCGAGGACGCGTTGCCGGGCAGCAAGCGTCTCGCGGACCAGCTTCTCTGTTTCAGGGTAGCGGCCTTCATTATCGAGAGCGCTGGCGAGGGTGTCGATCGACTGCAGGGTGTCGGGATGATCGGGTCCGAGGACCTTGCGCTGCATTTCGGAGGTCTCGCGGGCCAGTTTCTCTTCTTCGGTATAGTGCCCTTCATCTCCCAGAGACGTCGCCAGCAGGGCCATGGTGCGCAGCGTCTCTGGGTTCCGCGGTCCAGTCACCCGCTGCTGGATGGCAAGGGCGCGCTCCAGCAGCGATTGCGCGCGAGAGTAGAGGCCCAGCCCCTCATAGGTCTGCCCCATGGTGTACATCATCTTCGCCTGCAATACCGGATCGTCCTTCAGCCCAGTGTCAATGTCCGAAGACGCTTTATCGAGAACCTCCCGCGCCGTGACGGTATTGCCGCGCGCCTGGCTGGGGTTCGACACTGTGAACATCTTCGTCATGAACTGCGAGATGCGATCGGCGCGATCGCGTTCGCGGGTGATGCGCCGCAGCTCCAGCGCCTGCGCGACAGCAAACCCGACCAGCAGCAACAGGCCCGCCCCGGCCATGGCCACCCCCAGCCGATGGCGCCGAATATATTTCCGCGCGCGATACGAGGCACTGGGCGGTTGCGCCGCGACCGGCTCATTGCGTAAATAGCGTCCGATGTCCTCGGCCAGGTCCGATGCGCTGGCATAACGCCGCTTCCGATCTTTCTCCAGAGCCTTCAGCGTGATCGCATCAGGATCGCCGCGCAGTTGCCGGGCCAGCGTGGGCGGATCGACGCCCCGGTTTTTGGCCGTCACCGCAGACGACTCGCCCAGCATGCGCAGCATGGTGCTCGGCCGTGGCGCATCCTGGTCGCGCAGCCGACGCAGCACCTCATCGTAAGCCAGCTTCTTCAGATCCAGCGGCAGCGCGCCCACCAGCACTTCATACAGCACCACTCCCAGCGAGTACACATCGGTGCGCGTGTCGATGTCCTCGCCGGCCGAGTCGGCCTGCTCCGGGCTCATGTAACCCACCGTACCCACCATA
>JBAVUB010000315.1:0-1959 GCA_049696575.1 Acidobacteriaceae bacterium
GGCTGGTACACTCAGGCTTCCCCGAAATCGGTCGGAGGGAATCCCTTTGGCAACGACGCATAGTCCACAGAGTTTTCAGCCGTTTGTGGCTCCGGGTGAGACGCGGCCGGAGCTCACGTTTCGCGCGATTGTGCTGGGGAGTATTTTCGGGCTGCTGTTTGGGGCGGTGACGGTGTATGTCGGCCTCGAGGCGGGGCTGACGGTGGCGGCATCGATCCCGATCGCGGTGCTGTCGATCAGCGTGCTGCGGGCGCTGGGGCGCGCGTCGATTCTTGAGAACAACATTGTTCAGACGACGGGAAACGCGGGGCAGTCGATTGCTGCGGGCGTGATCTTCACGCTGCCGGCGTTGATATTCCTCGGATTCGACCTGGAGTACTTCAGGATTTTTGTGCTGGCGATGCTGGGCGGGTGGCTGGGCGTGCTGTTCATGATCCCGCTGCGGCGGCAGCTGATCGTGCAGGAGCACGGGACGCTGACGTATCCGGAAGGCACGGCGTGCGCGGATGTGCTGCTGGCCGGGGAGCGGGGCGGATCGTTTGCGAGTCGTGTGTTTCTGGGGCTGGGGCTGGGCGCGCTGTACACGGTGTTCCAGAACAGCAGCATTTTCGGAGTGTGGCCGGATACGCCGGATTATCAGCCGGACCTGGGGAAACAGCATATTTTGAAGGGCGCGGCGATCCGCGTCGATGCGGTGCCGGAGTATCTGGGGGTGGGGTACATCATCGGCGCGCGCGTGGCGGGGACGATGTTTGCCGGCGGCGTGTTTTCGTGGCTGGTGCTGATGCCTGCGATCTACTTTTTCGGATCGCATCTGCCGGGGGCGATTTATCCAGCGACGAAGCCGGTGGCGCAGATGTCGCCGGGGGAACTGTGGTCGTCGTATGTGCGGCCGATGGGGGCAGGGGCGGTGGCGGCTTCGGGATTGATCACGCTGCTGCGCACGATGCCGACGATTGTGGGGGCGCTGAAGGCGGGGCTGGGCAATTTGCAGAAGAGCAAGGAGACGCTGGCGAGCGAGGAGAGGACGGATCGGGACCTGCCGATGTCGGTGGTGATCGGCGGGAGCGTGGCGCTGGTGGCGCTGATCTGGATTTTTCTGACGTTGAAGCCGGTGCCGGGAGCGCAGACAGGGATGCTGGCGAACCTGGCGGCGTCGCTGCTGATTGTGGTGTTCGGGTTTTTATTTGTAACAGTGTCGTCGCGCATTGTGGGGTTGATCGGGAGCTCGGCGAACCCGATCAGCGGAATGACGATTGCGACGCTGATGGCGACCGCCGCGGTGTTTCTGGTGAAGGGGTGGACGGCGCCGGCGTTTGGCGCGCTGGCGATCACGGTGGGTGGGGTGGTGTGCATCGCGTCAGCCAACGCAGGGGACACGTCGCAGGATCTGAAGACGGGGTACATTGTCGGGTCGACGCCGTGGAAGCAGCAGGTGGCGCTGATGATTGGCGTGTGCGTGTCGACGTTTGCGATTGGGCTGACGCTGAACGCGATGAACCGCGGGTTCGAGGAATTTCACCCGATGCAGAAGGCGTGGGATATTTCCGCGGCGCACGACGGGGTGCAGAACCAGGGCACATTCTCGCGGAAAGAGATTCACGTGCTGCAGCCGGGCGGGACTTCGGGAAACCAGACGGCGACGACGCTCGCGGGGAGCCAGTACATTCTGCTGAATGCGCTGGGATCGCATGAGCTGGCGGACGGGAAGTATCTCTACAATCCGCAGACCAGGACGATTGAGGTGCAGTGGGTGGAGGGGATCGGGAGCGAGAAGGCGGCGGCTCCGCAGGCGCGGCTGATGGCGACGGTGATCAACGGAATTCTGCAGCAGAAGCTGCCGTGGGGGCTGGTGCTGCTGGGCGTGTTCCTGGTGATTGCGGTGGAGCTGATGGGGATTCGGTCGCTGACGTTCGCGGTGGGATCGTATTTATCGATTGCGACGACGCTGGCGATTTT
>JBAVUB010000316.1:0-1979 GCA_049696575.1 Acidobacteriaceae bacterium
TTCTGAACGATCCCCGCGCTGGTTCCCCCATTCCCGCCGACAGAGGTTGCGTCGTCGATGGCGTGCGAATAGGTGTACGTGGCCCCCAGCGAAAGGCCGCCGCTCATACGCTTGCGAGCGCTGAAAGTGAGCGCGTTGTAATTCGAAAACGCCAGCGCATCCTCGTAGTCGTAGAGCACGGTTTGCCCATTGCTGACGGCGGTGGGCAGCGTCGTGGTCGGCTGGCCGCTCACGATTTCGGGGTAGCGGCCGGGTGCGTCGATGATGTCCAGCCGCGAGCCTTTCGACCCGTTGTAGCCAACGTTGAGCAGGATGTTCCAGGGGAGCGTGCGCTGCAGATTCACGTTCCAGACCTGGACATACGGAAGCCGGTAGTTCTTGTTCACCGCGTAGTTTCCGATTTGCTGGCTCTCGGGAACGGGAAAACCATTGGCGAGGCTGATCGGCGCGCCGGTGGTCGCCTCGTTGGTCTGCACATCGGCGAACGGAGGCTCGAAGGCGAAATCCTGCACGAATTTCACGTACTGACCGACGGTGTAGTTGATGCCGTAGCCGCCGCGGAGAACCGTGTCTTTGAAAGGGTGGGCGGCGACGCCGACGCGCGGGGAGAAATTATTCTTCTCGGGATAGATCAGGTCGTGCGGATATTTTCCGCTGAAGGCGCCAACTCCGTTCGGCGTGACGATTCCCACCTGGGAGAAATTGCTGCTCGCGTCGAGGGTCGCGAGGCGATCGTTCTCCTCCGAATACGGAGAGTAGTAGTCATAGCGCAGGCCGAAGAGGAAAGTGGTGTTCTTCATCGCGCGCCAGTCGTCCTGCGCGTAGCCGTCCATCTCGTTCTCGCGGAGATGCGCTTCCTGGTAAGCGGCCTGCAGCGTGGTTTCCTGCGGCAGCCCCAGCAGCATGTCCGCGAGCGACGAGCCGCTCGAGGCAAATCCGTTGAAGCCGCTGTTGCCCGTCGTGCCTGAACCCGGCGCCTCCGTGAAGAGCCCGGTGAAGACGAAGGTGCCCGTCGAGTTGGTGTTGCCGATCATGTCGTCATAGACACGCCGGAAGTCGCCGCCGAAGCGAAGGTTGTGCTTGCCGTGAACCCACCCGACCGTGTCGCTGAGAGCGACCGTCTCAGAACGCTGAAAATTCGGCTGCTGCTCATTGAGCCCGGTGAATTGGTTCAGCGTGACGCTGGGCAGGCCCCAGAGCTGTGGCGAATCGGGCAGTCCGTTGATGCCGAGCTGCGGCGCAATATCGGTAAGGTTGCTGAAGTAGTTGCTCGCCTGGGTGTGCGACAGATTCCAGCTCCCGGTCAGGTTGTTGGTCAGCCGCCCCTTGCCGATGGAGTAACCCAGCTGCAGCGAATACTGATGGCTCTGGCGTTTGCCGCCGAGCTCAGGAAAAAGATTCACGCTGTCAGATGCGGAATGACTGTAGTTGAAATTCGCATTCATGCTCTGCGTGATGCCTGGGTTGCCCTGGCCCAGGAATTGGCGCGCCATGCGCACCAGCCCGTTCGTTCCCGATGCGTTCTTGCCGAAGTTGTGCATCAGCCGCACGCCAATCTGCGTAGTGTTGGTCGTCGCCGAAGTGAGCCGCTGGTAGTTTTCGTTTTGGCCGGAGATCGTGGGCAGCGGAACGTAGTTAAGCAGTGCCGCGGCCTGCGGCTGCATCTCGCCGGCCGGAATGCATTGCGAGCTGGGATTGGCCGCATCCGGGCCGCTGGTGCACGGACCATACGGCAGCCCGGTGCTGGGATCGTAAATGGTAATTTTGCTGCCGGTCGGGGTGGTCAGCCCGGTGAAGTCCCCGCCGCGCTCGGCAAGGGTGGGGACGGTTCCGTACTCGTCAAAGGGCGACGAGGACCGCGTGCCGGAAAGCGTGAAGAAGAGGAAGTCGTTCTTGTCGTTGGTCAGGATTTTCGGAATATAGGGCGCCGATAGAAAAGTAAGGCCGAAGCGGTTCGATTCATACGCGGGCTGCTGGAT
>JBAVUB010000317.1:0-3594 GCA_049696575.1 Acidobacteriaceae bacterium
AGAATTCGCTCACTTCAACAAGTTCTTCGGCCGCACTACCGACGGATTTGTTCACACCTCTCGAATTCTCATCCACAAATCCAGTTTGGCGATGCTCAGCTTGATCGCGCTGGCCGTAGTGGCGGCCTACCTGGGCAGCAGTCTTCCGGGCGGATTCATTCCCACCGAAGATCAGGGCTACATGTTTCTGGCGCTGCAGCTTCCTGACGGAGCGTCGGCGCAGCGTACGGATGCTGCTGAACAGAAAATCAGCGACGCGCTGCTGAAGACTCCCGGCGTCGAAGGCGTCATCGCCGTCAACAACTTTTCACTCCTCACCCAGGTGCAGAGCACGAATGCCGGCTTCTTCTTCGTGAATCTCAAGCCCTGGGCGGTCCGCAAAAGCAAAGAGCAGCAGCTCGCGTACATTCAGAGCCATCTGCAGAGACAGCTGTTCGCTAATCCGGACGGCATAGCCTTCGCGTTCCCGCCGCCTTCGATCCCCGGCATCGGCACTTCCGGCGGTGTGACAATGATCCTCGAAGACCGCTCGGGTTCTGACGATCCGGCGACGCTGACGAAAAACGTCTTCACTTTTCTGGGCGCGATTGCAAAACGTCCCGAGATCGCCGCCGCCATTCCGTCGTATCAGCCGGCGGTTCCGCAGCTCTATGCGGACGTAGACAAGGAAAAGGCTCTGCAGCAGCAGGTGGATCTCTCAACCATCTACACCACCATGCAGACCTTCATGGGCGGATACCTTGTGAACTACTTCAATCGATTTGGCCGCCAGTGGCAGACCTACGTTGAGGCGGAAGGCACGTCGCGCACGAATATCGCCAACATCGATGAGTTCTATGTGCGCAGCGCCAACGGCAGCCAGGTGCCACTTAGCTCTCTGGTCAAAGTGAGCCAAACTACGGGTCCCGAGTTCATTTACCGATTCAACGAATTCAATGCGGCGCAGCTCAACATCACCGGCGCGCCTGGTTATAGTTCGGGCCAGGTTCGAAAGGCGCTCGAGGAAGTCTTCAGGCAGACCATGCCGCCCGGCGCGGGCTTCGATTATTCCGGCATGTCATTCCAGGAGCAGCAGGCGGAAAAGGGCGTTCCGTCGTGGGCTGTGTTCGGCCTGTCGCTGGTGTTCGTCTTTCTGATTCTTGCGGCTCTCTATGAGAGCTGGACTCTTCCCTTCAGCGTTCTGCTCAGCACGCCGGTCGCAATTCTGGGTGCGTATCTCGCGCTGCACGCGCGGCAGTTCGAGAACGACATTTTTGCGACCATCGGACTTGTGATGCTCATTGGCCTTTCGGCTAAGAACGCGATCCTCATCGTCGAGTTCGCCAAAACGAATTATGAGCGTGGCGAGAGCATTTGCGAGGCCGCGCTCGATGCCGCGCGACTGCGCTTCCGTCCCATCGTCATGACTGCGCTGGCATTTATCGTTGGATGCCTGCCGTTGTGGGCGGCGAGCGGTTCGGGGGCTGCTTCGCGCCGGATCCTCGGCACCGTCGTCGTCGGAGGCATGGCGCTCTCCACCATCTTCGGCCTCATCTTTATCCCGGTCACGTTCGCGGTGGTCGAATACCTGTCGCATCGCTTCGTTCGAGGAGGAGAGGGCACCACCATGGACTCGATCTGCGGTCCCGGTGTTCCGACAGAGACGATCGGCGCGCAGAGCGCGGAAGGGAGCAAAGCGGCGTGATCAACACTTCTAACTTCGTTCGCCTCAGCCTGCTCGCGGGTGCTTTCGGCATTCTGGCTGGTTGCACGGTTGGGCCCAACTATGTGCGGCCGAATTACCCGGCGCCGCCGGCCTTTCGTGGTGCGGACGATGCATCGATCGCCAGCGACGCCAAAAGCTCGCTGGGCGATGAACAGTGGGCGTCTGTCTATCGGGAGCCAGAACTTCAGGAGCTGATCCGGAAGGCTTTGGCGAGTAACTACGATGTGCGCATCGCGGCCGAGCACATCCTTGAGCAACAGGCACAGGTCAGGATCACGCGCTCGCAGCAGTTTCCCAGCATTACTGTGGGTGGGTCGGCCATTGGCGCCGCGCTGCCCTCTTCTCTTGGCACGCAATTGCCCAACCCGCTGGTCGACGGATCATTCAACGTGTCGGCCGCGTGGACTCCGGATTTTTGGGGACTCTACCGCAGGCAAACGGAAGCGGCGCGAGCCCAGCTGTTGGCGCAGACCTGGGCGCAACGCGCGGTCCGATTAACGCTGGTGCAGCAAGTGGCGACGGCCTATCTGCAGATCCGTGCACTCGACGCTCAGCTTGAAATTACACGGGCAACGATCAAAGTCCGGGAGGACTCGGTGGCCCTGACGAAGACTCTTGAAAGCGGCGGGTCGGTGCCTCTGTCCGATGTTCGCCAGGCCGAACAGCTGCTCTACGCTGCAACCTCGGAGGTGCCGCAGCTCGAAGAGCAGATTCAACAACAGGAGAACGGCCTCAGGCTCCTGATGGGAGAGAATCCCGGTTCCATCGTCCATCAGGACCCAAATGCGCTTGCTCCTCCGCCGCAGGAGTTGCCCACTGGGCTGCCTTCTGAACTGCTGGAACGGAGACCCGATATTGAGCAGGCCGAGGCCACTCTTATCGCGGCGAATGCGCAAATCGGCGTGGCCCGGGCACAGTTCTTCCCCAATCTATCCATCAGCGCGTCGGGCGGGGTCGGCGGGGACAGTCTCTCCAGCATCTTCGATCCAGCGGGAAAGACAATTTATGGCATCGGGACTCTGGCGCAGCCGCTCTTCGAAGGCGGCAAGCTTCGCGGACAACTGCAGCTTTCGCAGGAAACCAAAGATGAGATGGTACTCAATTACCAAAAGACGATTGCCGGCGCATTTCGCGATGTTTCGAATGCCCTGATTGCTCTGAATAAACAGCGAGCCTATCGCGAGCAGCAGCAGAAGCTGGTTGAGGCTGCTACCGATGCGACCCGACTTGCTCGACTTCGATACCAGGGTGGCTCGACGAGTTATCTCGAGGTTCTCACTACGGATTCGAATTTGTTCGCGGCACAACTGAACCTGGTAAGCGCGCAGCAAGGTGAAGCGTTGACGCTTGTGCAGCTTTACGGTGCGCTTGGCGGCGGATGGCAATCCTGATGAGGGGTGCGATCTCCAGGATGAGCAAAAAGAAGCAGAAGGTTAGCGGTCATCTCCGAACAGCGTCCGAACCATCGACGGCAACTCGCCTCCGCCGGAGGCGCAACAACTCGAATTCAGTAGAAGAGCTTGGTCATCAAGGGTCCACGAAGATCCCCAAGGGTGCACAATTGCCCAAAGCTGCAATCTGGAGGTTGGGAAGCTTAGCCCCGATTTCGATTGATTCTGAAGGAGTGGTAGCGCCATCGGGGATCGAACCCGAACTCTCCGCCTTGAGAGGGCGGCGTGTTAACCAGTTACACCATGGCGCCGTTGAGGTTGGAGCCGGTCGTCAACGCTAATCGGCCTTTATCAATATAGCAGGCAGCGCGCCGGCGCAGAGGCCTGCTCGTCGCAGCCGAGCGGCGCGTGGTAGCCTGTTGCCACTCGAATTCCAGGAAAGGGAACTAAGGGCGCAATGAACTGGAAACTCGTGTTCCTGCTGTCGCTGTTCGGCTT
>JBAVUB010000318.1:0-4185 GCA_049696575.1 Acidobacteriaceae bacterium
CACCACCAGCGTGCGCCCGTCCGGCGACACCCGCACCACCGCGGGCGATTCCCCCACGCCAATGGCCGTGACTTCGCGCCGCTGGCCCAGATCGAGCACAGAAACGTTGTTCGCTCCTGCGTTGGCGACGTAGCCGCGCTGGCCCAGGCTGTCCACGCTCACCGACGACGGGTCGCGATGAACCGCAATCGTCGCTGCCACCCGATTCGTAACCGCGTCGATTACACTCACCGACGCGCTCCCCGAGTTGACCACGTAGACCTCGTTCCGTGTCGGACTCACCGCGATTTCCGTAGGATCGTCGCCTACCGGAATCGTGGCCGCCGTCTGCATGTGGACGAGGTCGAAGACGGTGACAGAATTCCCGCCGCCATTGGTCACCCAGGCATATTCACGAAAATCCGAGGGGTACTGCGGAAAATGCTTGCGCCGGCACCCGCTCACCAGCAGAAGCAGCAGCAGCGGCAAGAGCACTGGCGCCCGAAGCAGGGGGCGAGTGCATGAACGGCGGATGGAGTCCGATTGCACGGTCGGGTTCAGAATACGCGGGGATCTTTCCAGGGAGAAATACGGCGGCTTTCGAAGAAGGAAATCGCCCTAACGCACCGTCACCGCAACGCCCGCGCTCTCCTCGACGTGAATCCCGCGAGGAACGCTCCGATGCAGTACCGTCGCGATCTGCGAGCACTCGTCCATCAGCTGCGTAAACTGCTCGGGCAGGATGGACTGCATGCCGTCCGACAGAGCCTTGTCAGGATGGTCGTGCACTTCGACGATCAGCCCGTCAGCGCCCACGGCGATCGCCGCCCGCGATAACGGCAGCACCTTGGCGCGCTGGCCCGTTCCGTGGCTGGGATCGACCAGGATGGGCAGATGGCTCAGCTTCTGGACCGCGGGCACAATGCTGAGGTCGAGAGTGTTGCGCGTATGATCCGCGAAGGTCCGCACCCCGCGCTCGCACAGGATCACCTCGTAGTTGCCCTCGCTCATGATGTACTCGGCGGCCATCAGAAACTCATCCAGCGTGGCGGCCAGCCCGCGCTTCAGCAGCACTGGCTTGCGCTTGCGCCCCGCCGCTTTCAGCAGCGAAAAATTCTGCATGTTGCGCGCGCCAATCTGGATCACGTCGGCGTATTCGGCCACCAGCTCCAGAGCGTCGTGGTCGATAGCCTCCGTCACGATGCGCAGCCCGAAGCGGTCGCGAATCTCGGCCATGATCTTCAGCGCTTCTTCGCCCAGCCCCTGGAACGCGTACGGCGAGGTCCGCGGCTTATAAGCGCCGCCCCGGTAGAACTGAGCGCCAGCCGCCGCTACGTGTTCGGCAATCGCGAACGCCTGCTCCCGCGACTCCACCGAGCACGGACCCGCGATCATCGCCACCTTCGCGCCGCCAATGGTCGCATCGGTCCCGGCGAAGCGGATGACGGTGTCCTCTTCCTTTACGTCGCGGCTTACGAGTTTGTAAGGTTTTGTGACCCGGATGACTTCGGCAACGCCAGGCAGTTCTTCGATGTTGCCGCGGTCGACCTCACCCTGATTTCCGGTGATCCCGATGGCGGTGCGTTGCGCTCCCGGCATGGGATGGGCGCGGTATCCCAGCGCCTCGATATGGTCGCAGACCGCCTGGATCTCTTCCTGGGTCGCCTGCGCCTTCATCACGACAAGCATCGTGGTGTCCTCACTTTAGCTGAACCTGTAAGTGTAGTCCAAGGGTGGCGGAAAGGCGAAGATTCGCTGCGGGAACCGCGTTACGAAGGGGGCTGGCGGAAGGTGACTGGTGGGGCGCGCTTACTCGTCCGAATGGAGGTCCCGGCCGCTGCGGGCCGCAACAACGGCCGGGGTCAGAACCATGGCAACAAATAAAACAGCAATCAAAATGTCTCGCATAGGGGCCGATTCGATCCCCGGGGAGGGCGTCTATCCGGAGAGGGGACCAGTATGCCCGTAGCTGTGCCCCAGACGAATAGCACTTCGGCGTCCCGGCATGGGGCAGAAGTGGGACGCAAGTCCCCCGGAAGGCCTAACCCCTGCGGATTCAAAAATTTTCGCCGGTCCGCAACTTTGACCCCACCCCGGTGTCCAAATAGGCGTGAGGGGTCCCGGCGGGCTTCTCACACAGCAACTCTCCTCGGACAACGAGGCCTCCCATCGAATTTCGGCCGGGCGGCCTCGTTGATTTTTCTTCAGGGCGCCTTCGAGGCCGCCTCCCGTTCCGCGCGAATCCACCGCCGCGTCTTCCGGAAACATATATCCGCTCCTTCCGACTGAGGTCTGAATCTTACGGGGTGGCTCGCCTTCACCGCAGGCAGAGGGTATGCACAGTGCCTCTGATCGAAAAGATTCTCTTTCCCGTTGACTTCTCCGCCGCCTGTGCCGGAATGGCGGCCTACGTCCAAAAGGCAGCCAACCTCTTCGGTGCCGGGGTGTCGCTGGTGCATGTGGTCGACCTCACCAGCCATAACGGTTTTGAACTCTATCTGAGGCCAACGCCTGAGATTGCCGAAGAGCACCTCCTGATCGGCCGCAACCGTCTCGACTCCTTCCTCGCCGCGGAATTTCCCCTGGGCCAGTGTCCGAGAATCCTCGATGCGGGCGATGCAGCGACGCAGATCGCTCAGGTTGCCCGGGAGGGCAAGTTCGACCTCATCATGATGCCCACCCATGCCGGTTTCTTCCGCCGCATGCTGCTGGGCTCAACGACCGCCAAGGTTCTCGACGACGCCGACTGTCCCGTCTACACAAACCGGCACGCGGAAACCAGCGTACCTCGGCCTTTGCAGCACCGCGAATGGTTGTGCGCGATTGGCCTGAGTTCCGATTCCGAAAGAGTGCTGCGCTTCGCCGGCCGGGCGGCCGCCGATGCCCAGGCCAGGCTCACCATCATCCATGCGGTGCAGGCCGAGGAGTCGAAAACGCACGTTGAACTCAATCTTGAGGAGCGCGTCCACCGAGCCGAGGTCGAGGAGGCGCGTGGCCGCATCGCCGACCTGGAGCGGACTGTCGGGTTGGAGGCTCCGGTTCGCATCGCCGTCGGTTCCGTTAAAGAGGCGCTGCTGGAGGCCGCTCACCGCACCGACGCCGACGTGCTCATGATCGGGCGCAGCCCGAAATCCGGCGCTTACGGCCGCCTCCGGGACCTCAGCTACGCCATGATCCGCGACTCACCCTTCCCGGTCCTCAGCATCTGACGCGCCCGTCACGCTTGCGAGCCTCATTCCCCCATGGCTACACTTCTCCGCATGAAAATGGCTACCGCCCGCCCGCTTGCCTTCCTTTTCTCGTTGCCGCTTGCTATTGCCCTGCTTCCTGCCGCCGCCCACGCGCAGGACTGGGCCAAAGCTCGCCTCGAAGCTTCGCCCCGCCATCGCGAATACGTCACCCTCCACCATGGCTCGCGCAGCCTGCAGGCGCTGGTCGTCTACCCCGAGGTCAAAGACAAGGCATCCGTCGTGGTTCTGATCCACGAAATCTTCGGCCTCAGCGACTGGGCCAAAGAGATGGCCGACGAGCTGGCCGGCGAAGGCTTCATCGTCGTCGCGCCTGATCTGCTCAGCGGCTTCGGTCCTGGCGGGGGCGGCTCCGATGCCTTCCCCAGCCAGGATGATCGCGTCAAAGCTGTCTCCGGACTCGATGCCGCCGAGGTGCTGGCCGATCTCGACGCCGCCGCCGACTACGGCAAGAAGCTGCCTGCCGCCAACGGCAAAATCGCCGTTGCCGGATTCTGCTGGGGAGGATCCAAATCCTTCGCCTTCGCCGCGCACCGCCCCGATCTCAGCGCCGCCTTCGTCTTCTACGGCACCGCTCCCGCCGAAGTCACGACCGTCGTCGCTCCCGTGTACGGCTTCTATGCAGGCAACGACGCCCGCGTCGGCGCCACCATCCCCGCTACTATCGATGCGATGAAGGCCGCCGGCAAATTCTACGAGCCGGTCACGTACGACGGCGCCGGTCACGGATTCATGCGCGCCGGGGAAGACCCCGGCAGTACCAACCCCGCCAACAAGACCGCGCGCGAACAGGGATTCGCGCGCCTCGTGAACCTGCTGCATGCGATGGGCCCGGCAAAGAACGCCGCCGCGGCAATGCCTTCGAGCGCCGAGCACGCTGCTGCATCAGCCCCCCTGTGTCACGATCCGGCCCGCTGATCGTCCGCCGTCGTCGTTGTGCTACGCTTCGGCCATGCAG
>JBAVUB010000319.1:0-25318 GCA_049696575.1 Acidobacteriaceae bacterium
GTCCAGGAATGAGCGCCGTCGCGCGAGACCATCAGGCACTGGTAGGCGACGTAGAGGGCGCCGGGGTCGAAGGCGAGGTCGAACTTCTTCTGGAAGTCCCGGCTGGCGATGTATTTGGTGGCATCGGCGCCGAAGTTAGGCGCGACGTTTTCCCACTGCCCCGTCGACATATCAATTTTGACCATGCCACTGCCGCCGCCGCCCGGGCCGTAGCCGACGCCGTAAATGATGTTGGGGTTTTTCGGATCCGGCGTAATGACACCAAATTCCGACGAAGGCACGGGGCTCCAGTCAGTGAAATTGACCTGACCCCAGTTGCCGCGACTGCTGATCATCACCGCGCCGGTGTCCTGCTGCGCCGCCATAATCCGGTAGGGATACTGGTTGTCGGTGGCGACGTGGTAGACCTGCGAGATGGGCTCGGTGTACCAGAGGCTCCAGGTTTTTCCATCGTCGAGCGTCACACTGGCGCCCTGGTCGGAGCCAACCACCATGCGTTTGCCGTTGGTGGGATCGATCCAGAGTTTGTGGTAGTCTTCGCCACCGGGCGCGCCTTTGAAAGGTTCAAACGTATCGCCACCGTCAGTGGAGCGATACATGGCCGTGCTGACGGTGTAAACGATGTCGGGGTTCTGCGAATCCACAAAAACGCCGCTGCTATACGCGCCCTGACCGTTGCTGATGCGGAGGTCCTTCCCCGCCATGTGCCGCCAGGTGTCGCCGCCGTCGTCGGAACGGAACAGGCCCGAGCCGTTTTCGATGTTGTTGCCGACGATGTACATCCGCTTGCCATTGCTGTGCATGGCGATGGCCACGGCAACGCGGCCCTGGAAGTGGGGAATTTTGATCTCGGTCCACGTCTGGCCTTCGTCCGTGGATTTGAAGACCTGCGCCGGCTTCGGTTTGGGCCGGCTGCCGCCGTTGCCGGGAGGAGCGCCGCCGCCGAAGCCGCCGGTGCCCTGGGTGGCTGCCAGCATGACACTGGGGTCGTCGAAGGCGTATTCCAGGTCGCGCGTGCCGTCGTAATCGGCGGGCTTGAGGGCGCTGGTCCAGCTCTTGCCGCCATCGGTGGAGCGGTAAACGCCGCCGCCATGGCGGGTGCTGTCGCCAAGGGCGGAGACAACCAGCAGGTTGGGATCGTTGGGATCGACCAGGATGCTGTCGATTTTCACCGTGTCTTCGAGGCCGATGTGCTGCCATCTCTTGCCGGCATCGGCGGACTTCCACATGCCGTTGCCGAGGCTGCCGCCGATGGGGTCGCCGGCGCCTGCATAAACAATGTTAGGACTGGAGGGAGCGACCTGGATAGCGCCGACGCTGTCCACGCTCGTCTCCTCATCGAAAATCGGAAACCATGTCACGCCAGCGCTGGTGGTCTTCCAGATGCCGCCCGCCGGTGTGCCCATATAGAACGTGCCGGCATCGCCGATGACGCCGCTGACACAGGAGATGCGCCCGCCATGGAAAGGCCCGACGTTCCGCCATTGAAGTCCCGCATACAGGTTGGAATTAACCTGCGCCCCCGCACTCAGAGCTGATACCAGCACGCCGGAAGAAATCAGCGCGCTACAAACTGCCCACGACCTTCGCATCTTGTGATGACCTCTCGCAGA
Organism: Acidobacteriaceae bacterium; assembly: GCA_049696575.1. Classification (GTDB taxonomy): domain Bacteria; phylum Acidobacteriota; class Terriglobia; order Terriglobales; family Acidobacteriaceae; genus Palsa-343. The sequence goes on from JBAVUB010000319.1 coordinate 1,614, forward strand.
AATACCAAATGTTCGGCGCGTAGTATACAGGAATGCCGCAAGCAGACCTCGCTGTTGCTGATACAGGCCGAGTCGATCAAGGATCAGTACCGACAATTTGCACGGCCTGACCGTTTCACCGGGAAAGTTTTTTTCAACAGGAGACAACACGATGTCATGTAAGCCGCTCTTCCTCGCAGCCCTCGCCGTACTGCTTTCGTTCGCAATACACGCCCCCGCGCAGGACAGCGGCCCCTGGAAGGTCCTCAACATCCAACTGGTGGGAGGCGATGGCGGATTCGATTACGTCACCGCCGACCCCGACGGCCGCAATCTCTATGTTGCGCGTTCCGGCCCTGCCGGCCACATTGGTGTGTTTAATCTCGACACGCTGGCGCAGGTGGGCGACATTCCGGGCGTCAGCGGACACGGCGGAGCGGTCGACACCGCAACCGGTCACGGGTTCGCAACCTCGAAGCCGGTCACGATGTTCGATGGGAAGACTTTTGCCATCCTGAAGAAGATCGACGTGCAGGGGAACCCGGACGGCTACCTGAATGACGCCTATAACCACCACTTCTACGTCCTGAGCCACTCCGAACCGAACATCACGGTTTTGGATGACAAGGACGGCTCCATCCTGGGCACCATCGACATCGGTGGCGCGCCCGAGGAGGCTGCCACGGACGGTCAGGGCAGGATCTATGTGGACATCGAAGACAAGGCCGCCATTGCAGTGATCGATGCAAATGCTATGAAAATGGTCGGTCGCTACGACGTTTCGAGCCGAGGCTCAGGGTGCGCCGGACTTGCGCTGGATGCGAAGAACGAAATTCTGTTCGCCGCGTGCCGCGAGAAGAGCAATATGGTCATCCTGTCGGCGACCGACGGCCATATCATCACCGATCTGCCTACCGGGGTGGGGTGCGACGGCGTCACTTTCGACGCAGCCACGATGGAAGCCTTCAGTTCCCAGGGCGATGGCACGCTGACCGTGGTCAAAGAGGATTCGCCGACCAGCTTCCGCGTGGAGCAGACGGTGGCAACGCCGGCGCGCGCGAAAACGCTGACTCTGGATCCGAAGACGAATCAGATTTATCTGATTACAGCCGAGTACGGGCCGATACCGGCTGCAACCGCCCCGGCAGCGCCTCTGCCTCCAGGAGCCCCCGACTGGATGCGTCGCCCGCGCCCGCCGATGATTCCGCACTCGTTTCAGATCCTCGTCGTCGGCAAATGACCGCACCTGCTGGTAGATCTCCGCTTGGCCTTCTCGACGGTCGATCTATGGCGCACGTGAACCGACGTCAGTTCCTCCATGGCAGCGCTGCACTCGCGATCTCCTCACCGTTCAACAGCCGCTTCTTGCCGCAAGGACTGGCTGTCGACTCACCAATGCCAGACATCGGCGTTCATCGCTTCGGGGTGAACTACACTCCCTCGCATAATTGGTGGTTCTGCTGGAACGACTGGGACACCGACCCGATCCGGCGCGATCTCGATGCGATCGCCTCGCTCGCAGTCGATCACCTCCGGCTGCTCCTGATCTGGCCGTATTTCCAGCCCAATCCGCAATGGGTCAGCACTCTCCACCTTGAGCGCCTCAACCAGCTACTGACGTTCATGGCCGAGCGTCAACTCGACGCGCTCATCACCATCTTTACCGGACAGCTGAGTGGCTGGTACTTTCTGCCGCCCTTTAACCGGCCAGGGGAAGCCTTCTTCACCGACAACGGGATGTGGGCGGCTCAGGAATTGTTCATTCGCGAGTTGGCACGAATTGTGATGAGTCACGACAATGTCATCGGCTTCGACCTCGGGAACGAGATCAACACCTGCTGGAGCGCCCGAACCGACGCGGGCGATCCATGGATGGCCAAAATGTTCTCCCTGATCGAATCGGTTCTGCCCGGCCACCTGAACGTAAATGGCGTGGACCATCAACCATGGTTCGAACCCACCACCTTTTCTCCGCACGCCCTCGTTGCCGATCAACGAATGCCGGTCATGCACTGTTATCCCTGGTGGACCGGTGCCCTGAAGTACGGCGGCCCCATGGATCCGCCCAGTGTCAAACTTCTGGCGGGAATGGCGGCTCTGATTCGCTCCTGGGCCGGATCGCAGCAGAAGCCTGTCTGGGCGGGTGAGTTCAACACTTGCATTGAGGCGCTCACCGAGAAGCAACAAGCTGAATGGCTCGAACGAGCCGTTACCGCCGCCATCGATGAAGGAGTCGCCTGGTTCACCTATTGGGATAGCCACGATGTGGACCGCCGGTTTGCCTTCAACTCGGTGGAGTACAGCCTGGGACTGCTGACCAACGATGGTCGCGTGAAAGAACAGGGACGAATGTTCCGCCAGCTCGCACTCGCGCATCGAGGCAAGGCGGTACGCTACCCAACATCGAAGTTACCGCCACCGCCCAGGCAGCCGACCCAGGAGTCGACCTGGCGCTGGCTCCTCGACTGGATGGAGTGGTCCTCGGCCGGCACTTCACGCTGAAGCGATCGACGGGTCAGGACGAGCAACGCAGTGACTGCGCCATTGACTGGCGCGGCTACTTGATCGAGACGCGAAGAACGGAGGGAGATCAGGATGCGCACCATACGCTGGACCGGGATACTCGTTGTAGGGATCGCAGCTGCAGTGTGGTGCGGACCGGCGGCAGCACAGGACACGCGGCAGGCAAGCGAGCCGAAAATTCCGCCAGCGTGCTCGACCCTGGAGGCAAGGCTTACGGCGCCGAGCGGCGTCCTGAGCGACGCCGATGAGCAGCGCCTCGACACGGCGCGGATTCAGCAGGCAATCGACCGCTGCCCTGCGGGTCGTGCCGTGATCCTGCGTGCCCACCATGGCCGTAACGTCTTTCTGACCGGACCGTTGACGCTGAAGTCCGGCGTGACCCTGGTGGTCGACGCCAACACCGTGCTGGCGGCGTCGCGCGACCCGCGCGTGTTCGACATTACCCCCGGCAGCTGCGGCGTGGTCAGCGCGCACGGCCACGGCTGCAAAGGATTGATCAGCGCGGACAAAACTTCCGGCAGCGGCATCATGGGCGACGGTTCCATCTTCCGGCACGCGGCCCTCTGGACAGGCCCAATGTTTTGCGGTAGTGTTTATGACACGCGTCGTAATTAGACAGACTGGAGTCTTAGAAAGATGCCGGCGATTCGATTATCGAGACTCGAGATGCAGATCATGGAGACGCTCTGGACCAGAGGCCACGCTTCCATTCGTGAGATGCAGGAGGCCTTTCCGGAGAAAAAGCGCCCGGGTTACACCACCGTGCAGAAAACGGTCTATCGCATGGAGGACAAGAAAGTCGTGCGCCGCGTCGGCAAGGTCGGAAACTTCCACGTGTTTGAGGCAGTCGTTTCACGCGAGACCTCGCAGCGCAGACTGGTGGACGATCTGCTCGCTATGTTCGGCGGAAACTCGCGGCCGGTCGTGGCTCACCTCATCGGAGCTGGCAAATTGACACTCGACGACATTGAGTTCGCCGAAAAAGCGCTCAGGGAAATCAAGCATGGAGGAAAGGCACGATGATGCGTTATCTGTCGTCAGTTGGAATCGATCCAGGACCGGCGTTGGCCAATCACCTATGGCAATCGACCGCATTCCTTGCCGCCGTGTGGCTCCTGACCCTCGCGCTGCGCAGAAACGAGGCGCGCGTTCGCTCCTGGCTGTGGCTCACAGCCTCGGCCAAGTTCCTCCTGCCCTTCTCTCTGCTCACCGAACTCGGCAGGCTTCTGCCTGGCCCGCGGCATTTTGACGCCCAGGTCACAGCGCCTGTCGCTTCCGCCATAGAAATTGCAAGCCGCCCATTCTCAGGAATCGTCTCCTCCTCTCCGGTTGCTTCCACCCCGCACGCTGTCAGACTCGTCGATCCCGCCACGCCATGGCTGCCCGCAATCCTGGTCGTAGTGTGGCTCTGCGGAGCCGCCACCGTTGCGCTGCTGTGGTACCTGCGCTGGAGCCAAGTCGCCGCCGCGCGCCGCAAGGCGATCCCGATTGAGTTCGGGCGCGAGTGGAACATCCTGCGCCGCCTCGAATCAAGAATCAGGACCACGCCACGCATCACCCTGCTTCGCTCGCAGGAGACTACGGAACCGGGCATCTTCGGCATCTTTCGGCCGGCGCTTCTCTGGCCGCAACATCTTTCCGAGCGCCTGGAGGACGAACACATCGAAGCCATCCTCGCGCACGAACTATCCCATGCGCGCCGCCACGACAATCTGGCCGCAGCCATCCACATGGTCGTCGAGGCCGTTTTCTGGTTCCATCCCGCCGTCTGGTGGATGGAAGCCCGCATGCTCGATGAGCGCGAACGCGCCTGCGATGAGGCGGTGATCCGCAGCGCCGCCCGGCCCGAGATCTACGTCGAAAGCCTGCTGATGACGTGCCGATTCTGCGTCGAATCCCCGTCGTTGTGTGCAGCCGGAGTCACCGGCGCCGACCTGAGGAATCGCGTTGCGCGCATCCTGTCTGGAACCGGCGTCCTGAGGCTCAGTGCGCGCAGGAAATTGCTCCTCGGTACGGCGGCTCTGCTCGCCCTCGCTGTCCCGGTTGCCTTCGGCCTCCTGCGTCCGGCACAAACCGCGCCAGCCGCCGCGCAGGCCGCTCCGGGAAAGTCACCGCTATCAGGACCAGCACCAGCCGGCGCAGATTCTGCGACGGTCAAAGCGCCGGTGTTCGCGGTTGCGTCGATCAAGCCGGACAAATCCGGGACCAACATGGTCCGCATCATGTTTGGTCCTGACAACTTCACTGCCACGAATGTTCCCTTGAAACTGCTCATCCGCGAAGCATTCAGTGTGAACGACGATCAGATTGCAGGCGAACCTGCCTGGGCTGGCTCGAGCCGCTTCGACGTTGACGCTAAGGTCGACAGCGCCGACCTACCGGCGATGAAGGACCTCAACTTCGATCAGCGCAAGCAGATGATCCGCTCGCTTCTGGAGGATCGCTTCGCCCTGAAAACCCACGAAGAGACCAAGGAACTGCCAGTCTACGCGCTGGTCATCGCGAAGGGCGGCCTCAAAATGAAGGAAGCCAAACCCGGTGACACCTATCCCAACGGCCTCAAGGGTCCTGACGGCCAGCACGGTGGCGCGAACATGATGATGTTCAATGCGAGTGGCCAGATCACTGCGCAGGGTGTTCTCCTGAACAGCCTCACTCGACTCCTCTCGCAGCAAACCGGCCGCACAGTAATCGATAAGACGGGCCTTACCGCCACGTACGATTTCACCCTGCAGTTGCCTCCCAGAAAAGGCCCGATGCCCGCGCCACCCGCTCCAGGCAACGGCCCAGCGGCGGGAAGTGATGAAAGCAGCGACGATTCCGGACCCTCGATTTTCACGGCTCTGCAGGAACAACTCGGGCTGAAGCTCGAGTCGCAGAAGGCGCCGCTCCCGCTGATCGTGATCGATCACATCGAGCAGCCGTCGGCGAACTAGTCGGCGCAACTGCGCACCGAGGAGAGAATGGCACGGCGCCGCTCACGCACTCTTCGTCTTCTCTGCGTGCTGCTGTGCTGTGCCGCCGCGTTGCAGGCCTTCGCGTCTGCCCATCACGGGCAAGTCACGTTCAACGGTCTTCCTGTTCCAGGAGCGACCGTCACGGCGACGCAGGGGAAAAGCAGCTTGACCACCGTCACCGACGTCCAGGGAAACTACTCCTTCCCCGACCTGACCGACGGAGCCTGGTCGGTGCAGATCGAGATGACCGGCTTTGCGCCGATCCGTCAGACCATCACCGTCGCGCCACAAGGGCCCGCGATGCAGTCCGCCCTGCAGCTTTTGCCACCGGGTGAGATCACGGCAGACCTGGAATCTGCGATTCCGCCTCCCTCGTCCCCGGCTCCAGCCGCCGAGGCTTCTGGCCAGCCTGCCCAACCCCCAACAGCACCGGCTCCAATGCCCACCCCCGCTTCGGATGACGAACTGCGCGAGCGCGCCGCCGATGGCCTGCTGATCAACGGCAGCGTGAACAACGGAGCTTCTTCGCCTTTTGCTATGTTTCCTGCATTCGGCAATAACCGCCATGGAAAAGGCGGCCTGTACTACGGCGGCATCGGCGCGATCCTCAGCAATTCTGCGCTCGATGCAAAACCCTACTCCATCACCGGCCTCGACACGCCCAAACCGGAGTTCAGCGACCTGACCGGCGTCGTGACCCTCGGAGGCCCCCTCAAGATTCGCCACCTGGTCCAGAACGATCCAAACTTTTTCGTTGGCTATCAGTGGACGCGCAACCATAACGACTCAACGCAGTCCACGTTCGTGCCCACGCAGGCGGAGCGTGGAGGCGATTTCTCGCAGGCCGTTAACGCGAACGGGCAGCCCGTCGTGATCTACGATCCTGCGACCGGTCAGCCGTTCCAGAACAACGCTATTCCGTCAGGAAGCATCAGCGACCAGGCGAAAGCTCTGCTTGCCTTCTATCCGTTGCCCAATCTCGCCGCTGGAACTCTGTACAACTACCAGGCTCCTCTGTTGAGCAATGAGCACCAGGACTCGCTGCAGTCGCGCATCGACCAGACGCTGGGCTTCCGGAATCAGATCAACGGCAAGTTCGCCTTGCAAAGCACGCGCAGCAGCACTCCCAACATCTTCAATTTCGTCGACGCCACGGATCTGCTGGGTCTCAACACAAGCGTGCAGTGGTCGCATCGCTTCGGCCAGCGAGTATTCCTCTACCCCGGCTATCAATTCACTCGCATGCGCACGCAAGTGACCCCCTGGTTTGAGAATCGCGAAAACGTCTCCGGTCAAGCCGGAATTACCGGGAACGATCAGGATTCCGCCGACTGGGGTTCTCCTTCTCTGACGTTCTCCAGCGGCATTGCCCAGCTTTCCGACCAGAACAGCGCCGACACCCGCAACCAGACCAGCACGCCGTCTCTCTCGATGCTCTGGATTCATGGACGCCACAACATCACCATCGGCAGCGATTTCCGCCGCGAGGAATTCAACTACCGTTCGCAACAGAATCCGCGCGGTTCGTTCGTGTTCACCGGAGCAGCCACCGCTGCCGGCGCCTCCGGCACCTCCAGCAGCGGTTCCGATTTCGCCGATTTCCTGCTTGGCATCCCGGACACCAGCACCATTGCCTATGGCAACGCCGATAAATATTTTCGCGAATCCGTCTACGACGAATATGTGACCGACGACTGGCGCGTCATCCCGGAGTTCACGCTCAATGCCGGTATTCGATGGGAGTATGGCGCGCCCATCACGGAGCTCTTCGGCCGCCTCGTCAATCTCGACATCGCGCCCGGCTTTGCCTCCGTCGCGCCGGTTATCGGCAGCGATCCGGTCGGTTCCCTGACCGGTCAGCACTATCCTTCCTCTCTCATCCGTCCCGATCGCAGTGGTATCGAGCCGCGTGTTGGCATCGCATGGCGGCCCATCGGCGGCTCATCTCTGGTGATCCGTGCCGGCTATGGAATCTATGACAACACCGCGGTCTATCCGGGCGTCGTGATGCAGATGGCGCAGCAGGCGCCGCTCTCCCGCAGCCTGAGCGTCGAGAACAGCACCACCTGTCCACTCACGCTCGCCATGGGATTCAACCCCTGCGCGACGACGACACCCGATACCTTCGCGATTGATCCGGACTTCCGCGTTGGCTACGCGCAGAACTGGCAGCTGAGCGCGCAGCGCGATCTCCCTGGTTCTCTGCAACTCAACGTGACGTATCTCGGAACTAAAGGCACCCACGGTATGCAGGAGTTTCTTCCTAACACCTGGCCGATTGGCACTTCGAATCCGTGCCCCTCCTGCCCCGTCGGATTCACCTATCTCACTTCCGGCGGCAACTTGTCGCGCGAAGCGGGCCACGTCCAGCTGCGCCGCCGTCTGCACAGCGGTCTCGCCGCGTCCATCCAGTACACTTGGTCCAAGTCCATCGACGACGATTCGCTGGTCGGAGGACAAGGTCCCACCACCTCGCAGAGCGCTGCGCCCTCTGAATTCGTTTCGGTTCCGAGCAGCAGCGCAAGCCCCACTGCGAGCATCGCTCAGAACTGGCGCGATCTTCCCGGCGAACGCGGCCTCTCCACCTTCGACCAGCGCAATCTGCTGAACGTCCAGGCGCAATACACCAGCGGCATGGGCCTGAAAGGCGGCACGCTTCTCAGCGGCTGGCGCGGCACGTTGATCAAGGAGTGGACTTTCCTCACCCAGATCACTGCTGGCAGCGGCCTTCCGGAAACCCCTGTCTATCTCGAAGCGGTTCCGTCGACCGGCGTTACCGGTACCGTTCGGCCCGACCGCACCAGTGCCCCGCTTTATGGCGGTGGTGCAGGATACTTCCTCAATAAAGCAGCTTACAGCGCGCCCGCACCAGGTACTTGGGGAAACGCGGGCCGCGACTCCATCATCGGTCCCAACGAGTTCAGTCTTGACGCGTCCATGGCCCGCACCTTTCGCCTGAGCGACAAGCTCAATCTCGACGCGCGCGTTGACTCGACCAACGCTATCAACCACGTGAACTCCTCCGCGTGGAACAGCACCGTCACCAGCCCGCAGTTCGGTCTTCCCACCGCGACCAACGGCATGCGCAGCCTGCAAACAACGTTTCGGGTGAGGTTCTAGCATGATGCGCGCCCTCCTCACCCTCCTGCTCGCCGCCACCTTCGCTGCTCACGCCCAGCAAGTCGGCCAAAACGCTCCTCCCAGCGCCGTGCCCACCATCTCCGTCAGCTCCCAGCTGGTCATCGAAACCGTGTCAGTCAAAGACAAAAACGGCAAACCGATCACCGGCCTCACCGCGAAGAATTTCACCCTGACCGAAAATGACGTGCCGCAGACCATCCACTTTTGCGAGCATCAGGACCTGCCCGCCGCAACCGCCGTAACTCCCGCGGCACAACCCGTAGCCGGCAATCTCAAGGTCTACTACCATCTTTCCTCCACGCAGATTGCGCCGGAGCCGCCTGGCAGCACCCTGTACAAAAACCGCCGCCTGCTCGCCCTCTACTTCGACATGACAGCGCTGCCGCCTTCCGACCAGGTGCGCGCGCTCGAGGCCGCACAGAATTTCATTCGCCTCCAGATGCAGCCCGACGATCTGGTTGCGATCCTTCGCTACACGGGAGGTGGCGTCGACGTGCTTCAGGATTTCAGCGCTGACCGCACCCGCTTGCTCAGCATTCTGCAAACCATGATCGTCGGCGAAGGCCAGGCCTATGCGGAAGAGGCCGACGACGCCAGCTCTTCCGACACCGGCGCGGCTTTCGGCCAGGATGACAGCGAGTTCAACATCTTCAACACCGACCGCCAACTCGCCGCTCTGCAAACGGCGGCCAAAATGCTCGGCCGGCTGAGTGAGAAGAAATCCCTCATCTATTTCGCCAGCGGGTTGCGCCTCAACGGTCTCGACAACCAGGCGCAGCTCCACGCCACCATCAACGACGCGATTCGTTCCGGCGTCTCTTTCTGGCCCATCGATGCGCGCGGCCTGGTGGCTGAAGCTCCGCTTGGCGACGCCACCCAAGGCTCCCAGGGCAACATCGGCATGTATTCCGGCACGGCAGCGCTGGCCATGACCGTGAACTTCCAGCAGTCGCAGGACACGCTCTTCACGCTCGCTTCGGACACCGGCGGCAAGGCGCTGCTCGACTACAACGACCTCACCAAAGGAATCCGTCAGGCCGAGCAGTCGGTCTCCAGTTATTACATCCTCGGCTACTACACCAGCGACAGCGTGCAGGACGGAAAGTTCAGGCGCATCCATATATCCCTGGCTTCTGACCCAACCGCCTCGCTCGATTACCGCCAGGGCTACTTTGCCGGCAAGGTCTTCGCGAAATTCAATGCCGCCGACAAAGAACGCCAGCTAGAAGACGCGCTCATGCTCAGCGATCCCATTACCGAGCTCACCATCGCCATGGAGATCGACTACTTCCAGCTCAACCGCGCTGAGTATTTCGTCCCCATCGTGGTCAAGATTCCCGGCCGTGAGCTCGCCCTTGCGCGCAAACGCGGCGCCGAGCACACTCTGATCGACTTCATCGGAGAGATCAAAGACGACTTCGGCGGCATGACCGTCACCAATCTCCGTGACAAGGTCGATATCCGCCTGAGTGACGCCACCGCCGAAGAATTAGCCAAACGCCCCATCGAATACGACACCGGGTTCACGCTGCTTCCCGGCAAGTACACGCTCAAGTTTCTTGCCCGCGACGACGAAACCGGCAGGATCGGAACCTACCAGGCCAGCTTTGTGATCCCGAACCTGAACAAGGAAGTGCAGCGGCTTCCCCTCAGCTCGGTGGTGCTCAGCAGCCAGCGCGTGGATCTGAAGAATGCCATCTACAACGCGGAAAAGAGCAAACAGCAGCAAGCCGAAGAATCCGTCAATCCCCTGATCCACGATGGCGCGAAGCTGATCCCCAGCGTGAACCGCGTCTTCCGGCAGGATCAGAATCTCTACGTCTATGTGCAGGCCTATGAGCAGGGCGCGCCCCAGACGCAGCCTCTCGTCGCCTATGTCGCGTTCTATCGCGGTCCCGCGAAGGCTTTCGAAACGCGCCCCAGGCTGATCACCGAAGGCTGGGATAACCGCGTGAAGACGATGCCTCTGGCTTTCGATATACCGCTGAGTAAACTTCCGCCTGGAGCGTACGACTGCCAGGTCACTGTCCTCGATCCCTCCGGCAACAAGGCCGCGTTCTGGCAGGCTCCGGTTATGGTTCTTCCATAACGCTGAGCCAGAGCGCGAATCCGGGATCGATCGTCTCTAGGTAATGTCGTCCGTGTCGAAGGGCGCTTTCACCGGCACGCCGTGCACCTGGCTCACCAGGTCGCGGACCACATCCTCGAGCTGCCGCTGGCTCTCCATCACGGCGCTCATCGTCTCCAGATCGCCCGGCTCCGCGATGCGCTCCAGCAGCACCACGGCATGCGCCTGCGCCACGTGATTCGCGTCCAGGCCTTCGGGAGTCTTCGCTTTGATGCCCACATTCGCCGGCGCAATTCCCAGCAGCTCCGCCACGCGTTCCCGCATCTCGCTGGAGATCGGTCCGATCTTCGGCGCGTTCAGCACCAGCGTCGTGTCCACATTCACGATCCGGTAGCCCGCGTTCTCAATCTCATCGATCGCGAGGTTGAGGAAGATCGCTGAGTTCGCGTCCTTCCACCGCGCATCGCCCGGCGGGAAAAAGCTCCCGATATCGCCCGCCGAAACGGCCCCCAGCAACGCGTCGGTGATCGCATGCAGCAGCACATCGCCGTCGGAATGGCCGGCCAGCCCCTCCGGATGGTCGATGCTGAGACCACCGATTTTCAGAGGCACTCCCGCCTTGAATGCGTGCGAATCCCAGCCATAGCCAATGCGGATGTCCATACGCGTTCCCGAGTAACTTCACTTCAGGGTATATCAGCCTGTTCCGAATGCAAGCCGCCGTCGAGGTCTAGTGCGAATTCCCGCGATGCGCCAGATAAAACTCGGCCAGTTCCAGATCGCCGGGCTGCGTGATCTTCAGGTTGGATGCCGATCCGGCAACCACGAACACCGGGCTTCCCGCGCGCTCAACCAGGCTGGCTTCGTCGGTCCCCACAAACCCGTCCGCTTCCGCTTCGGCGAACGCTTTGCGCAGCAGTCCGCATCGAAAACCCTGCGGTGTTTGCGCCTGCACAATGTATTCGCGCGGAATCGTCGCGGTGATAATCGCCCCGTCCGCCGTCCGTTCCACCTGCTTGATCGTGTCCATTGCCGGCAGCCCCACGATCGCCGCGTTGTGCTTTTCGACCGCATCGATCACCCGGCGAATCACCGCGGGCTCAATCAGCGGCCGCACCGCATCGTGCACCAGAACAATGTCGTCTTCGTCGCAATCCAGCGCCTTCAGCGCATTGCACACGCTCTCCTGGCGCGTGTCGCCGCCTTCCACCACGCGGACCCGGTCCGCAAACCCGTGCTCCGAGATGTGCGCCGTCAGCCGCTCCATCTCCGTCGCCCGCACCGCAACAATCATCGCCGTCACTTCCGGCACCTCGGCAAAGGTGCTCAGCGTGCGGATCAAAATCGGCGTTCCCGCCAGTTCCAGGAATTGCTTCGGCGACGCATGCGATGTGTGGCCCGGCGTCATGCGCGTGCCCAGACCGGCCGCCGGCAGAATGACTGATACCCGCATAGAAAATGGAGTATACCCCAGCGGCACGTCCTCACGGGTGTAGGGTAAAAGGGGTCGAGCAAGCAGCTCGGCAGTCTTTCCGAACGAGGTACCAGGTCATGCGCAGCGGCGCAGCAAAATTCTCCCTGCCGGCGATTCTCGCCTTTCTCGCCGTTGCCATCCCCGGTTCGCCCGCTCGTCAGGATATGAGCGTGATCGTCCAAACCCCGCCCATGGGCTGGAACAGCTGGGACGCCTGGCAATACACCATCGATGAAACGCAGTTCCGCGACTCCGTCACCTGGTTTCACAACAACCTGCAGCGCTTTAGCTGGCAGTACGTCGTCATCGACGAAGGCTGGTTCGCGCAGCATCCGGAAAATCCTGCCGGCCATCAGGACTACATCCTCTCGGACGATGGCCGCTACATGCCCGCGGTCAACCGCTTCCCTTCCGCGGCCAACGGCAAAGGCTTCCGCCCCCTGTCCGACTGGGTGCATTCGCTCGGCCTCAAGTTTGGCATTCACATCGTGCGCGGCATTCCGCGTGAGGCGGTGGACAAAAACCTCCGCATTGCCGGTTCGCACTTCAGCGCTGCCGATGCCGCCGACACGACCGATACCTGCGAGTGGAACTCCGACAATTACGGCCTGAAGAACAATAAAGCTGCGCAGGCGTACTACGATTCCCTCGCCGATCTCTACGCGAAATGGGGCGTCGACTACCTCAAGGTCGACTGCATCTCCCGCCCCTGGAAGGCTGACGAGATCCACATGATGCAGTACGCGCTTAGCCAAAGCGGCCGCCCCATCGTGCTCAGCCTCTCGCCCGGCCCCACGCCCATCGAGGCTGCCGCCGACGCGGTCCGCAGCGCGCAACTCTGGCGCATCTCCGACGACATGTGGGACCTCTGGCAAAAACCTGCTGACGCGCCGCAGTTCCCGCAGTCGGAGAAGAACCAGTTCGCGCTCATCGCAAAATGGCAGCCCTTCGCCGGTCCCGGCCACTGGCCCGACGCCGACATGCTCCCCATCGGCTGGCTCGGACCCAATCCCGGCTGGGGTCAGCCCCGCCAGTCGCGCCTCACCCACGATGAAGTCCGAACCATGATGACCCTCTGGTCCATCGCCCGCTCCCCGCTCTTCCTCGGAACCAACCTCCTCAAGATGGATTCCTTCACCGAATCGGCCATCACCAATCCCGAGGTGATCGCTGTCGACCAGTATTCTGAAAACAATCATCCCGTCATTCAGAAGGAAGATACCGTCGTCTGGATGGCCTCAGCGCCCGAACACGGCGGCGATTATGTCGCCATCTTCAATCTCTCCGACGCGCCGCTCTCCTTCAACTATTCCTGGCCGGATCTTGGCCTCCAGCTCGGCCACCACCCCGTGCGCGATCTGTGGTTGCGTGAAGACCTCGGACGGCTCGATCACATCGAGGCAACCCTACCGCCGCACGCTGCCAGGCTCTACAAAGTCGGCTGACCTGTGGGTAAACCGTCGGCTTGACTTCAACTGTTTCTTAGCGAAAGTCCTCTAAATGACTCTTTTGCAATGACATGGCTATCACAATAAAATTCTCCAGAATCAGCCAACTCCGTCCCCGCATCTGCATCTATACCTGTATCAACAGAGGCTACTTCAGGCGTAACCAACCTACCTGGTTGTACTGAATCTCCCCGTATTTATCTTGCGGAGCAGTATCCGCAAGACCCCGCTAATCGACCCCCGGCTTCCCCCTCCCATGCCTCTGAAGCAGGCCCGCTGGAAAGCGGGCCTTTTGCTTTTCTCGTTCTCCGCCTCTGATATCCTGCCCCGGCCAGTCTCACGCCAGGAGAATCGCCTGTGAAGTTTCTCGCCGCCGCCCTTCTGCTCTCTTCCCCCGCCCTCTTCGCTCAACAAGCAGGCACCACCGCGGCCCAGGCCCCCAACTCCGACACCAGCTACATCGACGCCGACGGCGCTGCGCACATCACCCGCGTCATTCCCGTCCCTCCCGACCTCAGCCCCGAAGCCAAAAAATCGCTGTCGCGCCAGGTTTCCGACGCGCCCCACCCACAGACCCTCGAAGAACGCCGCCACGGCACCGACGTTTGGCAAAATCACGCAGGGGATGTTTCGGCGCAGCTCTATCCGGTGAACCGCTCCGAAAGCACTCTCGCGGGGGTTCCCGTCCGCATCGTCACGCCGATCGCGGGCATGGACCCGGATCGCGTCCTCCTCAATATCCATGGCGGCGGCTTTAATTCCGACTCCGGCTCGTGGACTGAATCCATCCCCATCGCCAACCTCACGAAGATCAAGGTTGTCGCAGTCCTTTATCGCCTCGCGCCCGAGCATCCCTTCCCCGCTGGACTCGACGACGTTGTCGCTGTTTACAAGGAGCTGCTCAAAACGTACAAGCCCGCGCATATCGCTGTTTACGGAACCTCAGCCGGCGCCATCCTGACCGGCGAGGTCGCTGTCCGCCTCAAACAGCTCGGCCTTCCCCTGCCCGGCGCACTCGGCGTCTTCTCCGGCATGGGCGATTTCACACGGGACGGTGACTCCTGGGCCATGTATGCCCTCAATGGGCTTTCCGGCCACCTCGATCCACCCAAGCCCGGTCCGCATGATTCCGAATACGTCGGCTCGACCAATCCCAGCGATCCCGTCCTCTCCCCGCTTTTCGCGGACCTCCACAACATGCCGCCCACGCTCTTCATCACCAGCGGCCGCGACATTCTCCTCAGCGGTACCACCATCCTGCACCGCGCCTTTTTGCGCGCAGGCAACGACAACGCGGAGCTTGTCGTCTTCGAGGGCCTGCCCCACGCCTTCTGGAACGACCCCAACCTGCCCGAATCCAAAGAAGCCGACGCCCTCATGGCGCATTTCTTCCTTAGGAATTTGAAACCGTAACCGTCACAATTCTGCCAGGATAAGTCCACCCCACATGCAGATCACCGACCTGCTGTTCGGACGACCACTCGCCTCCTCCGAAGAACGCGCCGAATGCATCGGGCCCGCCGCGGGCATTCCGATCTTCGGCCTTGATGCTCTCAGCTCCGCCGCATACGGTCCCGAAGCCGCCCTCACCCTGCTCATCCCGCTCGGCCTCAGCGGCATTCACTTCATCGCCCCGATTACCGCGGCCATCCTCATCCTGCTCGTCATCCTCTACTTCTCCTACTCCCAGACGATCGAAGCCTATCCACGCGGCGGTGGCTCCTTCACCGTTGCCGGTGAGAACCTCGGCGATGGCGCGGGCCTGCTCGCTGCCGCAGCGCTCATGATCGACTACGTCCTCACCGCCGCGGTCGGGGTCTCCGCCGGCGTTGGCGCGCTCATTTCCGCCGTGCCTTCGCTCCAGCCGCACACTCTCCAGATCTGCCTTCTCATTCTGCTGCTCCTCACCCTCGTCAACATGCGCGGAGTCCGCGATACCGGTGTCGTCTTTCTGATCCCGACCTACCTGTTTCTCGGCACGCTGCTCGTGGTCATCGCCATCGGCCTTTTCCATACCTTCGCCAGCCATGGACATCCGGCGCCGGTCATCCCGCCGCCCAAACTTCCCCCCGCCGTCGCTGCCGCCAGCCTTTGGCTTCTGCTCCGCGTCTTCTCCAGCGGCTGCACCGCAATGACCGGTGTTGAAGCCGTCAGCAACGGCGTTATGGCTTTCCGCGAGCCGACCACGAAAAACGCCCGGCGCTCTCTCACCGTCATCATCGCCCTGCTCATTGTTCTGCTCGCCGGAATCGCTGCCCTCTGCCGCTTCTACAACGTCGGCGCGACGAATCCCAACGGCCCCGGCTACCAAAGCGTCCTTTCCCAGCTCACCGCCGCAGTCATGGGCCGGGGCTGGTTCTACGACGTCACCATCGGATCCATCCTGCTGGTCCTCGCCCTCTCTGCCAACACCGCTTTCGCCGATTTCCCCCGCCTCGCCCGCGCCATCGCCCTCAAAGGCTATCTGCCTCATGTCTTCATGCTGCGCGGCCGACGCCTCCTCTATTCCTGGGGCATCTACATCCTCGTCTTCCTCACCGGCTCGCTGCTCATCCTCTTCGGCGGCGTCACCGATCGCCTCATCCCTCTCTATGCCATCGGCGCATTCATGGCCTTCACGCTCTCTCAGGCCGGGATGGTCGTGCATTGGATGCGCCATCCCGGCCCCCACTCCCGCCTCCGCATGTTCATCAACGGACTGGGCGCCGTCGCCACCGGCATCACCACCATCGTCGTCCTGCTGACGAAGTTCATGGCCGGAGCGTGGGTCACTGCGCTGCTCATCCCCATCCTGATTTTTGCCATGGTCACCGTGCATCGCCACTACCGACGCATCGGCCGGGAAACCGCCTGCCCCGAACCGCTGGTGGTCACCAACATTCATCCCCCCATCGTCATCATTCCCATGGACCGCTGGAGCCGCATCTCCGCCAAGGCCCTCCGCTTTGCCCTGTCCATTTCCAACGAGATCCAGATCGTCCACGTCGACACCGCCGACGTCGATCATGGAGACCAGGAGTTAGCCTCGATCTGGCAGGATAAAATCCTCGAACCCCTCCGCCAGGCAGGCCTGCCCGATCCGAAATTTGAGCGGCTGAAATCTCCCTACCGCACCATCCTCATGCCGCTGCTCGACTACATCCTCTCCGAAGAGCGCATCCACGAGAATCGCCACATCGCCGTGCTCGTCCCCGAGCTGGTGGTTCGCCATTGGTGGCAAACCCTGCTGCACAACCAGCGCTCCAGCCTGCTCAAGCTGCTCCTGCTGGTGCGCGGCAAACAGCGCATCGTCGTCATTAACATTCCCTGGTATCAGGAATAGCCGCGCAAAGAAATGAGGCAGCCTTTCGGCTGCCTCGGAAGAACATCAACAACTGCATTACTAACAGCTCCAGGGGGAGGGCCTGGCTTTAGATCGCGAGCCGTTCCAGTGCCTGTGGTTGCAGTACGGTAAGGGCGGCCCCGCGAATCGAAATCAATTGGTCGCGCTTCAGTTGACCCAGGACGCGCGTCACCGTTTCTCGCGTCGTCGCCGTCATCGAAGCGATCTCTTCATGCGTCAGCGGCATCATGCACCGCCCCTGCACCGCGTTCTCTGGAGCTTGTTCGCGGCTCCAGTCAAGCAGCAGGTTTGCCACGCGCCCCGAAGCAGTCGCCGGCAGCGCCAGACGCCGCACTTCACTGAAAGCAGCTTTGTATTCCTGGGCGACCGCACGGGCAGCCCGCATGCTGGCGTCCGGATTGCGATCAAGAAAGTCCAGCAGCGCCTGGCGGCGAATCGTCTTCAGCTGGCACGGTTCTACCGTCTCCGCCGTCACTTCAAATGGCTGCGCCGCCAATGCCGCCGACAAGCCCAGCACTTCGCCGGCCCGCGCAATCTTCAGAATCAGCGTCCGCCCCTCGCGGCTCGTCGCCGACAGCTTCACTCGCCCGGAGCAAAGCACATGCACCGATCCGCAGTTGTCGCCCTCGCGGAAAATCACCGCTCCGCTGCCAAACCGCACCGGGGTTCCGATGCAATCGAATTTTTCCAGCGACGAGTTCTGCATGCTGCAGAACAGATGCTTGCCGCGCGCCGTGCACTCCATGCATCCCTGACCACGTTCCATTGTCGTTCTCCTGGGGAGTTGATTGACACCAGGAGACACAGCACGGCTCGTGCCAAACTCGCCTCACAGCACCATGTGATTGAAATCACGCATGTTGGTGCTCTGGATCACCCCTGTCGTCCGCTGCGCCGAACCCTGTGCGCTGCGTCACACCGCGTGCAAGGCTGCGCCATCTGGCGCAGTTTCCGCAAAATCCCACGCGCTCCCGGCTCCAGGCTACCGGCTAAAGAATTCCTCCACATCCCCGATATTCTGCGTGATCCGATACGGCGGCAGACTCTCCAGAAAAATCCTCCCGTACCTCTGCCGCTCCAGCCTGGGATCCAGCAGCATCAGCACGCCGCGATCATCCAGCGACCGGATCAGCCGCCCAAACCCCTGCTTCAGCGTGATGACCGCCGACGGAACCTGGTACTCGAAGAACGGACTCCCGCCCGCCTCCTCAATCGCTCGCATCCGCGCCTGCACCACCGGATCGGTCGGCACAGCAAAGGGCAATCGATCCACGATCACGCAGCTCAGCGCCTCGCCCTGCACATCCACGCCCTGCCAGAAACTCGATGTCCCGAACAGCACCGCGTTCGGCGTCGTGCGAAACTCCTCCAGCAGTACTTTCCGCGGCGCGGTCCCTTGCAACAATAGCGGGTACTCGACTTCCACCAGCAGCCGCTCGTGCAGCTCGCGCATCTGCGCATAGCTGGTGAACAGGCAAAATGCCCGCCCCCGGGTGATCTCCAGCATCCGCCGTATCCGTTGCGCCGCCGCTTCCTGAAAATCCGGCTCTCGCGGATCGGGCATCTCCGGCGGCAGATACAACAGCGCCTGCCGCGCGTATTGAAAATGCGACGGCACCATCAGCTCGCGCGCCTCGTCCAGCCCCAGCCGCTTGCGGATGTGCGAGAAACCGCCCTGCACCGTCAGCGTCGCCGACGTCAGGACTATGCTCGGGTAGTTTTCGAACAGCAGCTCCCGCAGCAGCTCCGAAACATCAATCGGCGTCGCCTGCAGGTGCGTGCTCATCTGCCGCCCGCTGCGCCGCTCCAGCCAGAAGACCGTGTTCCGATCCTCCGACTCCATCAGAAACTTCAGCTGCTCGCGCACCATTCCCGTGCGCCGCCGCAGCGGCTGCGCTTCTTCAGCGCCCTTCAGTTGCTCGAGCTCGCCTTCCATCCGATGCAGCGCGTTCAGCACGCCGAGGTACACATCCCCCTGCGTCTCCAGGAATTCCTCCCGGTTCGTGAAGGGCATCCGCCCTTCGCCGCCCTGGGTTGCGCGTCCGTTTTCGCGTCCGTTTTCGCGTCCGCTTTCGAGCCCGGCCCTGCGCCGCACCGGCAGCGCCGCAAAGAACAGCCGCGCCCGTTCCCGAATCATCTGCGCCGCCGTCACCACCTCGGCCTTCAGCCCACCCTGCGCCCGCAGCAGCGTTTCTACGTCCCGCGCCAGCTCCTCGAACTTCACGTTGCTCAGGCTGATGCCGAAGTAGCTCGACGCCACGTCTTCCAGCTCGTGGGCCTCGTCGAAAATCACCACGCCCGCTTCCGGCAGCACGCCCGCATCGGGAGCCCCGCCCGCCTGCTGTCGAATCGCCATATCCGCGAAGAACAAATGGTGATTCACGATCACCACATCGCTCTCCGCCGCCCGCCGCCTCATTTCTGTAATAAAACATCGCCCGTAATCCGGGCACGTCTGCCCGAGGCAAGCCTCGCTGCGTGCGTCCAGCTTCGACCACACCGCGCTCGCCTCCGGCAGATCCTCGATCTCCACCCGATCCCCGGTTTCCGTCCTCTTCTCCCACTCCGCGATCGCCTGGTACTGCGAGATCTCCTCGAGTCCCGACAAAATAGGCTGGCTCCGCAGCGCGTACAACTTGTGCCGGCATAGATAATTCGCGCGCCCCTTCATGTAGCAAACGCGCAGCGGCCCCAGCAGCGACTCCAGAAAAGGCACATCCTTAAAGAACAGCTGCTCCTGCAGATTCTTCGTCCCCGTCGAGACGATCACCCGGTGCCCGGTCGCGGCGCACTTCCGCAGCGCCGGCAGCAGATACGCCAGTGTCTTCCCCGTCCCCGTTCCTGCTTCCACAATCAGGTGCCGCTGGTCCTGGAGCGCGCGCTCCACCGCCTGCGCCATCTCCAGCTGCCCCCGCCGAAACTCGTACGGCAGCGACGACCGCGACAGCACGCCCCCCGGCCCAAAAAAATCATGCAGCGACGGCAGCGCGGATGCAGTTTGTTCGGTGGAGGACACGGCCTCTTCAGGATAGCTGCTGGGGGAGAGAGTGTTTCAGGATCCGGGAGAGTTGGCGTTACTTCAGAAGAACTCCACTTCCTTCATCGGGAAATGTTTCCGGTTCCGGGTCCACAATGCAGCACGATTTTGGACCGCTGACGCCGCGATCAGCGCATCCCCCATCTCGACGCTGTGACTTCGGTGATATTGGCGCAGATACGCTCCGGCACGCGCGCCAATTGCCTCGTCGATGACCGCGCATGCCAGCGCCGCAAACAAATCCCGCAAGAGCCTTTCCTCCTGCGGCAAAGCTCCCGCCCATAATTCCGCGGCTGTAACCGGGGAATACATCAGCAAAGTATCCGATTCACCCAGCCCCATCCATCGAGACAAGACCTGGCTGTTCTTCCGCCGCGACACCTCGATCAGGATGTCGGAATCCACCAGCACCGTCATGACCGCTTCAGTCTCTGCAGCCGATCACCTCGGCGCATTTCCCGAACATAAGCTGCGGGATCCGAGAATTCGGGACGATCCACCCACATCCCCACGATTGCTTTCATTGCCCTCATGCGTTCTTCCCGGTTTCCCAGATATCGTTCGCGAGCGGCCCGTCGCACCAACTCGGAGATGCTGGTTTTCTCCCGGCGAGCGTGCGTATGAAGCGCGCTCCAAAGGTCGTCATCGAGATATAGTTGCGTCCGCTTCATGATGTATATTATACATCACCAGAGGCACCCTTATTGCTGCGGCTTCTGATCCGGCGGCGGCTTCTGCTCCTGCTGCGGCTTGTCGCTTCCCTGCCCCTGCCCATTCTGATCCGGATGATTCTCGTAAATCGAATACGGCTTCGCCGGGCGGTTCAGCTTCACCTCGATGTCCTTCGTGTCGCTGGGCAAGTTGTAATCGTTGCCGAACGTCTGAAACCCCGTCGCCAGCACCTGCAGCCGCAACCCGTCCCCCACTGGAATCACGTCGATCGTCACCTTACCGTCTTCGTTCGTCTTCAGCTCCATGTTGCCTTCATCCTTGCCGTTCTTCATCGGATGAAAGATGACTGAAGCATTCTCCACCGGCTTGCCATTCGCAGCCTTCAGCACCGTCACCGTCACCTTGCAGGTCGGCGGCGGCGGCTTGTACTTTCGCCCACGTGCATTTTCCTGGGCGTTCCCGGCCACAGCACACACAAAGACAACCGCCAGCAGCGGCAGCCAACGACAAAGGTGGTTACGGCTCATGCTCCCAATTTTAATGGAGAATCCCCTCCCCGGAAATCCCTGCCCCGGTCCGGTCTCCGTAACCTCCCCAGCCCCCACTCGTCTATAACAGGACCAGAGGCCAGCGTTGGGCCGAACCCCGGATTTCCGGCTTCCCTGCGATCACGAGGTGGCCATGGATCGCTCCGCATCCTCTCTGGTCGTGCCGTAACACAATGGATCGATCCCTTCACCGCAACCCGCGACCTGCCCCGCTCCTCTGCGCGGTCGCCTCGCTGCTTCTGCTCACCTCAGCTACCCCGGCTCAAACTGTGCCCTCGCCGGCCACCGATGCCGCTGCCCTCGTCCGCCGCGCCGTCGCCAACCACATGGCCGCCGAAGCCGCACACCATCCCCAGCGCTTCGTCCTCCACAAAAAAGACGACCGCCACGATTACACCCAGGAAGTGATCGAAACCCGCCAGGGCGACGTCGCCCTCGCCATCGCCGCCAATGGCGCGCCTCTCAACCCCGCTCTCCGCCAGACCCAGATCGACCGCCTCAACAACCTCGACGCCCACCCCGATCTCCAGGAGCATCGCCACAAACGCGAGCAGGAGGACAACGCCCGCGTCGACAAGCTCATGCGCCTCCTGCCCGACGCCTTCGTCTACCACTACGACAGCACCGTTCCCTGCACCGTCGTCGTACCCCCTTATGTTGCGATTCCCGCCGAGCCGATCCCTCCGCCACCCGGCACGCCGGTCCCCTCCGCTCAGTGCTATCACCTCACTTTCACGCCGAATCCCAAATGGAATCCTCCGGACCTGGAGTCGAAAATCATGCGCGGCATGGCCGGGGAAGTCTGGATCGAGACCCTGCAGGAGCGCCTTACCCGACTCAATGCTCACCTCATCGCCGATGTCGACTTCGGCTGGGGCATTATCGGCCGCCTCGACAAAGGTGGCACCATCTATCTCGAGCAGACAGAAATGGGCGGCCACGACTGGGAGCTCACCCGCATGAAACTCAACCTCACCGGCAAAGCGCTCATGGTCAAGGCGCTCAGCTACCACCTCACTCAGGAGATGGCCCGCTATTCCCCTGTCCCCGCCAACCTCGACTACCACCAGGCCATCCAGATGCTCGAATCCGAAAAGCAGCCCGCCGCTAAATAGGGACCTCGCGCCGCGCCGCGGCTTTCGGTTCGCAAACCTGCAGCAGCGTACAATTCGCCGCATGCAGCGATCCTCCATCGTCCTGGCCGGCTTGGGAATCTTTCTCCTCCTGGCGCTGCCCACGCCGGGTTCCCAGGCCGCACAACAATCCACTCCTCCAAACGCTGCCGTCGCTCCAGAATTCCCAGGCTTCACCGTGAAGCTCACCTTCTCTGAAAACGCGAGCAAGACACTCATCGCGCGCAAAGAGACGGTGGTCGTTGCCGCTTACCTTTACGGCGATCCGAAGCCCGGCGCGCCAAAGCGCTACGTCGATGAGATGGGTCAGGTGAACCTGGGTGAAGTCGACTCGGAAGTGGCTCCGGACAAGGACGCGCCCTTCCAGGACTTCAAACTTAAGAAGGACGCGCTCCTGCAACTCGATACTCACGGACCGCAACTTCTCATCAACGCCTTCTCAGGGCGCAAGTCCTCTCCCGATAACCTGCTGGACTGCGGAATCTACGAGGGACCTCTCAAGACCGCTGCACAGGCCAACATCAAAATCGCCTGCAAGCTGATCGGCGAGTAGCCTGCCTCGGAATCGGCAGCCCCTCACACGTCCAGCCGATTCGCCTCTGCCACCCGCCCGTACCGCAGCCCGGAATTCTTCACGGTCCGCTTCTCGTCGCGAAAATCCACATAGGTCAGGCCATAGCGCTGGCTGTACCCATCGGCCCACTCGAAGTTGTCGAGCAGGCTCCCCGCGTGCAAATCTGGAAAATGTGGAAATCTTGTCAAGCTTTTTTCTTACGGTACAAAAGTGTTGTCCCTCATTCCACACCCCTTCCACCACAATACCCTCAAAGAATTTTGGCCGTTTTTAGTGCTGGGCTTGGTATTCTGATAATAGAGGGTAAGAAACAAAAAAAGGCTCAGCCCAACGGCTGGGCCTTTCTCTTTCTCGTCACACAGGAACGCCGGGTGTGCCCACGCCGATTCGCAGGCCGCATTCTGGTGGCTTTTCTGCACCCTGCAACCTGTACCCTGTACCCTCAACACGGCCGCTTCTGTAACAAAGAGAGCCGCATCTGTGACAAAGACGGCCGCGTTTGTTACACAAGCGGCCGTTTCGATCTGTTCTATATCGAGATACTTAGCTGTTGTCGATCCCGACAATACCTGCGAACCCCTGCGGAATCAACGACCATCCCGCAGTGGAAGGGGGAGGGGGGTAGGGGGGTAGGGGGCCAGGTACGTAGGTACCCACCGGCCCGATCGACGACTGGATGAGACAGGAGACCCTCGAACATGAAGCCAAATGAACCCAGCCGCACAGCCCTGATGATCGCCCGGCAACGAGCGGCGCATCAGCTGCTCGATCATGGCGCGATCCTCGATGACCCCTTCGCCATGAAGAT
>JBAVUB010000320.1:0-2757 GCA_049696575.1 Acidobacteriaceae bacterium
CCGTTGCCGCGGGCAACGTGGCCGGCGTGACAGTGATGGTGGCCGCGTTGATGGTCAGGGTGTAGGCGTTGCTCCTGGTAAACGGCGCACCGGTTCCGGTGCTGCTGTCAGTAGCTGTCACCGTGAAGCTGAAGGGACCGGAGGCTGTCGGCGAACCAGAGAGCGACCCCGCGGTACTCAGCGTGAGTCCGGCCGGCAATGCGCCCGCAGTCACCGCATAGGTATAAGGAGCCGTTCCGCCGCTGGCCGTGAAGGTCTGGCTATAGGCGACGTAGGCCGTACCGGCTGTAAGTGCGCCGGCAGCCGGAGTCATAGACAAGGTCGCGCCGTTCACCGTGAGGGTGTAGGCATTGGTTTGACTAAACGGAGCGCCGGTACCGGTGCTGCTGTCGGTCGCCTTGATGGAGAAGCTGAAAGCGCCGGCGGCAGTGGGGGTGCCTGACAACGTACCTGCGGCGGCATTGAAAGTCATGCCGGCCGGCACGGCTCCCGAGGCCAGCGACCAGGTGTAGGGCGAGGTGCCACCGGTGGCTGCGAAGGTCACTGTTGTATAGGCAACACCGACGGTTCCGGCAGTGAGAGCACCGGCTGCAGGCGTCACCACAATCGCGGGGGCGTTCACCGTCAGCGTGTAGGCATTGGTCTTCGAGAACGGCGCTCCGGTACCTGTGCTGCTGTCCGTCGCTTTTACCGAGAAGCTGAAGGCGCCGGCTGCAGTGGGCGTGCCCGACAGTACTCCGGTGCCGGCGTTGAGGGTCATGCCCGCAGGCAGGGCTCCCAGGGACACAGACCACGCGTAGGGCGAAGTGCCCCCGGTAGCTGCGAAGGTCACCGGTGTGTAGGCCACCCCTACTGTTGCCGCGGTCAAAGCTCCGGCTGCAGGCGTCACTACGATGGTGGGCGCGCCGACTGACAGCGTGTAGGCATTGGTCTTACTAAACGGAGATCCAGTACCCGTGCTGCTGTCGGTCGCGGTGATCGAGAAGCTGAAGGCGCCCGCCGCGGTGGGCGTGCCCGACAGAGTTCCCGCACTTGCGCTGAGAGTCAGGCCCGCAGGCAACGCTCCTGCCGACACAGACCACGTGTAGGGCGAGGTGCCGCCGCTAGCTGCGAAGGTCACAGTCGTATAGGCCACGCCAACGGTTCCCGCGGTCAAAGCTCCCGCTGCAGGCGTCACAACAATCGTCGGGCCGTTGATGGTCAGCGTGTACGCATTGGTTTGACTAAACGGAGATCCAGTGCCCGTGCTGCTGTCGGTGGCCTTCACCGAGAAGCTGAAGGCGCCAGCCGCAGTGGGCGTGCCCGACAGCGTCCCCGCGCCTGCGTTGAAGGTCATGCCGGCAGGCACCGCTCCCGACGCCAGCGACCATGTGTACGGCGATGTGCCGCCGCTGGCTGCGAAGGTCACCGTCGTATAGGCCACGCCAATAGTTCCCGCGGTCAAAGCTCCCGCTGCAGGCGTCACCACAATCGTCGGACCGTTGATGGTCAGCGTGTAGGCATTGGTCTTTGAGAACGGAGCTCCGGTGCCCGTGCTGCTGTCGGTCACTTTCACCGAGAAGCTGAAGGCACCCGCCGCAGTGGGCGTGCCGGACAGCGTGCCGGCGGCCGCGTTGAAGGTCATGCCGGCAGGCACGGCTCCGGAGGCCAGCGACCATGTGTACGGCGCTGTGCCGCCGCTGGCTGCGAAGGTCACTGTTGGATAGACCACGCCAATGGTTCCGGCGGTCAAGGCTCCGGCTGCAGGCGTGATCACAAGCGTCGGCGCGCCCACGGTCAGGGTGTAGGCATTCGTCACCGTATATGGCCCGGTGCCCGTGCTGCTGTCGGTTGCTTTGATCGAGAAGCTGTACGGGCCGGCAACCGTGGGCGTGCCGGAGAGCACGCCGGTGGTGGTATTGAAAGTCGTTCCAGTGGGAACCGCTCCGGCAGAGACAGCGTAGGTGTAGGGAGCTGTTCCGCCCGAGGCCGTGAAGGCCTGGGAGTAGGCAGCACCCTGGGTGGCCGTCAATGCCCCGGCTGCAGGTGCGATGGCAATGGTGGCCGGGTTAACCGTCCAGGTGTAAGCCTGGCTGCCCGTGACGCTGAGGCTGTCCGTGGCGGTCACCGTGAAGGGGATGCTGCCGCCCTCGGTTGCGGTGCCGGTGAGCTGGCCTGCCGTGACCCCTGAGGGTGAAAGGCTGATGCCGAGGGGGAGCGCCCCGAGGGTCACCGCATAGGTGTACGGTCCTGTTCCACCGGAGGCGGTGATGGTCTGGGTGGTCATGGCCACGCCCACGGTGATGGCTGTGAGCGACGTGGGCGCGATGGTGACGGTGGTGACGGTGAGCGTCGCGGTGCCCTTGCTGGAGGCATAGGTTCCGGTGGACCCATCGATGTACTGGGCGTCGATGTAGTAGGTGCCCACAGCAAGTGCGGCGGGGAGAGCATAGCTAACGCTGGCGGCGCCGTGGGAAACCGTTGGGGAGACCGTTGCGGTGCCGATGACGGTGCCGGTGCAGGGGTTGGTGTTGGTGGAGCACACGGTGAAGGTGACATTGCCCTCACTGACGGCCGAAGGCGTGACGGTGGCGGGGAGAGTGACGTTGTGTGCCGTGGCGCTGAAGGCGACCGCTTCAGCCGTGGGCGTCGTGGTGGTGGCAGTTCCCGTGGTGAAGGTGATGGTGGCGGTGGCGGCGGTAACCGTCGAGCCCGGGATGGCGGCGGAGATGCCCTGGGTACCAGTAGCAGTGATGGTCAGCGCGCTGAAAGTCGCAC
>JBAVUB010000321.1:0-4912 GCA_049696575.1 Acidobacteriaceae bacterium
AGATTGGCCAGGTTCGCGCACGCCAGCAGCAGCACGAATCCGGCAAGCGCCATAAGCACATGCACGGGCTTGGTGAGGTCATCGGCATTGGGGTTCTGGCCCCGGCTGCCATCCTCCAGCAACAAGCGGGGAATCTGGCTGGCGTTCTTCACCGGCATGGTCGCGCGCACTGCCGCGTTCACGGTCGCATTCAGCGATGCGGCCGCCGTTCGGTCGGGCACGCCTGGTTTCACGCGTCCCATCATCAGCACCCACCAGAAGCCTCTGTCTCCCAGCAGGGAAGCTGGTTTCTGCGGATCCCAATTCTGTGGGGCGACAATCGGCTGCATACTGAAGGGCAGAAAAATGTCCGGCGATCCCTGCGCTGAAAAGGCTCCGGTAAAGCCTGGCGCGTTCACCCCCACCACTGTCATCGGCGTTGCGTTCACGAGGATGGTCTTCCCAATCGCTTCCGGCGAGCGCCCAAAGCGGTTGGTCCAGAACTTGTCGCTGATGACCACCACCGGCCCACTGCCTACCGCTCCGTCGTCCGATTCCTGAATACCGCGTCCCAGCTGCGGCGTCACCCGGAGCGTCGAGTAATAATTCCCGGAGACCATCTCCGACTCAGCCACTTCGGCCTGGCCGTTCACGGTCACCGTCATGCGCCCATAGGGTTTGAAGGCAAAAATGTCTGCCAGCGAGCGGTTCTCGCGCCGCAGTTGCTCATAGACCGGGTAGGAAAACGACGTCGAAACGGTGCCGCCACCGGGCGCGTCGTCGAATCGGCCCCACATATCCTGCACCACGCCGTCTTTCGGCTCGGTCCACCAGAAGATTCTCAACTGCTGGGGATGCGGTACATCCAGCCGGTCCAGCAGCATGTGCTGGGCGGCGGTAAAGATCACCGTGTTGGCGCCGATGCCCAGCGCCAGCGATCCGATGGCGATCGCCGCGAAGCCGGGACTCTTCAGCAGCATGCGCAGCGCATAGCGAAGATCCCCCCGCAGTTCGTCGAACAGCCGCGTTCCCCAAGCCTGGCGGGAATTTTCCCGGACCGCCGCTACGCTGCCCAGTTCCGCGCGCGCTCGCCGCATCGCTTCCCCGCGCGGTGTTCCGCTGCGCATCAGATCCTCGGCGTAGGTCTCGATGTGGAATTGCAGCTCCTCGCTGACCTGCTGGTCCAGGGCGCTGGGACGCGACACGGCTCTCCACCACGTGGTCATGCGACTGCGCAGGCTCATAGCTCCTCCGGCGCGGTGCTGAGAATCCCTCCGATCACCTCAACAAACTGGTTCCACTTCTTCGCTTCTGCTTCGAGGCGCCGTCGTCCCGCGGCCGTGAGCTTGTAGAAGCGCGCCCGGCGCTTGTTCTCGCTCTGGCCCCATTCGCCGGCGATCCAGCCCTCGTGCTCCAGGCGGTACAGCGCCGGATAGAGCGAGCCCTGCTGGATTTCCAGGCGGTTCTGGGAGATTTGCTGGATCCGCAACAGCACTCCGTAGCCGTGCAGAGGTCCCAGCGAGACCGCTTTCAGGACCAACATGTCCAGGGTGCCCTGCAACAGATCGATGGCTGCGTCTTTTCCCACAGGCGTTAGTCTCCTAGCCTGTCTGGGAGAGTAGCAGCTCTTCTCCCAGACTGTCAAGGAGAGCAGGTTTCGGCACATCGTACGGAGACTATCGATTAGGTTTTGAGCTTGTCGAGGTGGCGGAACCAGTCGGTTTGGTAGAGGAGGCCGGAGAAGAGGGTGAGGTTGTAGCACATGTGGACGACGACTCCGGCGGCGACGGAGTCTGTGGCGAGGCGGATGATGCAGAGGATGATGCTGACGCAGCCGATGAGGAGGACCGGTCCCCAGGAGTTGGAGACCTGCTGGGCGTGCATGAGGGCGAAGGGGATGGAGGTGAGGAGGATCGAGAGCGGAATGCCGAGGGTGCGGACGGCGGATTCGCCGATCAGCTGTTTGCGCTGGAGCCAGCGGAAGGCGTTGATCAGGCTGGGGAGGAGGAATCCGCGGAAGGCGAGCTCTTCAGTGAGCGGCGCGAGGGTGACGCCGAAGGCCATGAGGGTCCAGGCGCCAGCGGCGGACTTGGTGAGGTCCTCGAGAATGGGCGGCGCTTTGGGCATGGGGAGGAAGTTGCCGGCGAGCGTTATGCCGAGGCCGGTGAAGACGCCCAGGGCGGCGAGGGCAAGGGCCCAGCGACGGACGGTAGAGAAGTTCCAGTGGATGCCTTGGAGGAAGGGGCGATCCCACCAGAGGGTGAAGACGAGCGCGGCGAGGGCCCAGAGGACGACGTAAATGGCCGCCTGCATGGAGATGGCGTAGATGACATTGCGGCCGATTTGCTGCATGAGCACGGGGATGCGGACGTGCGGATGCGTGGCGTAAATGGAGAAGAGGGCGACGAGATAGCCGCCGATGAGCGCGGGAAAGATGAGCAGGATGAAGACCAGGACGTGGCCGATGTTCGGAATAAGGCGCGGCTTGGGCGGCTCGGGGACGAGGACGAGGGGTGGCGGAGGCGGAGGGGTGCGCTCGATGGGATGCCAGAGGTAGCCGGGCGGATCGGACAGGACCGGCTGGGGGAGGACGGGCTCGGGAGCTGCGGGCGCAACTTCAGGTCCGGGCGAGTTGTTGAAGCTGTCGGAGTCGCTCATTGGATGGTTGGTTTCCTGGGCTCCTTCGCGGCGGATTTCAAGCGGCGGGTGCGGCTTCCGTTCGCGGGGCTGCCGGCATGGAACGCGCTGGAACCAGCATAGTGGGGGCGCAGAAATTGGCCAGTATACGAGTGGGGGATGGAAGCGACCTGTTCGGGGGGGCCTTCGGCGACGACGCGGCCGCCACCTTCGCCGCCTTCGGGGCCGAGGTCGATAATCCAGTCGGCGTTGCGGATGACGTCAAGGTTGTGCTCGATGATGATGACGGTGTTGCCGAGGTCGGTGAGGCGGTGAAGGACTTCGAGGAGCTTGCGGACGTCGTCGAAATGGAGGCCGGTGGTGGGCTCGTCGAGCAGATAGAGGGTGCGGCCGGTCTGACGTTTGGAGAGCTCGCGGGCGAGCTTCATACGCTGAGCTTCTCCGCCGGATAGCGTGGTGGCGGACTGGCCGAGATGGATGTAGCCGAGGCCCACGTCGACCAGGGTCTGGAGTTTCTGGCGGGCCTGGGGGATGTCGCCGAGGACGGGGAGAGCGTCTTCAATGGTGAGGTCGAGGATATCAGCGATGGAGTAGCCGTTGAATTTGACGGCGAGGGTTTCCTGATTGTAACGGCGGCCGTTACAGACTTCGCACTGGACGTAGACGTCGGGGAGGAAGTTCATTTCGATGCGGCGCTGGCCTTCTCCCTGGCAGGCTTCGCAGCGGCCGCCCTGGACGTTGAAGGAGAAGCGGCCAGCTTTGTAACCGCGCTCGCGGGACTCGGGAAGCATGGCGAAGAGGTCGCGGATGGCGGTGAAGACGCCGGTGTAGGTGGCGGGATTGGAGCGCGGAGTGCGGCCGATGGGGGACTGATCGATGCGGACGGCTTTATCGAGGAGGTCGAAGCCTTTGATGCGGGTGTAAGCGCCGGGGGCTTCGCGCGAGCCGTAGAGTTCCTTCGCAAGGGCGCGGTAGAGGATATCGTTAACGAGGGTGCTTTTCCCGGAGCCGGAGACGCCGGTGACGACGGTCATGACGCCGGCGGGAAATTTAACGGTGAGATCCTGAAGGTTGTGGCTCTTCGCGCCCTCGATGGTGATCCACTTACCGGAGAGCGGGCGGGGCACGAGGCGATGGAGGGTGGAGATTTCGCCGGCGAGGTAGCGGCCGGTGAGGGAACCGGGCGCGTGCATAATGTCGGCCGGCGTGCCAGAGGCGACGACCTGACCGCCGAGGCGGCCGGCACCAGGGCCGAGGTCGAGAACGTAGTCGGCGTGGCGGATGGTTTCTTCATCGTGCTCGACGACGAGGACGGTGTTGCCGAGATCGCGGAGGGACTCGAGCGCGGAGATGAGGCGCTGATTGTCGCGCTGATGGAGTCCGATGGAGGGCTCATCGAGAACATAGAGGACGCCGCGGAGGCGCGATCCGATTTGCGTGGCGAGGCGAATGCGCTGGCCTTCGCCGCCGGAGAGCGTTGCGGCGCTGCGGTCGAGCGAGAGGTAATTGAGCCCGACGGCGCAGAGGAATTCAAGGCGTTCGGCGATTTCGCGGCGAATGCGCTCGGCCACCAGCGCTTCGCGCTCAGTGAATTGAAGATTGATTGCGGCTGAAAGCGCCCGGTTCAGCGGCAGGGCAGTGAAGTCCGCGATGGAAAGGCCGCCAATCTTGACCGCGAGCGATTCTGGGCGCAAACGTTTTCCGCGGCAAACGGGGCAGGGAGCGGCAGACATGAAGCTCATCATGTACTCGCGATAACTATCGCTCCGAGCTTCTTCCACGTTGTCGCGGAGGTAGGCGAGAATGCCGTGAAAACCGGTGCGCGGCACTTCGCCTTTTGGCGGCCCGTAGACGAGAATGTGCTGCTGCTTCGCGGGCAGCTCCTCAAAAGGTGTCTTGAGATCGATCTTGTAGCGGTCCGCGGCGAGTTGGATGAGCCGAATCAGGTATTGCGAGGAGGAGCCGGGACCGAGGCCGCCGTCGAGCAGAGGCTTGGACCAGTCGGTGATGACTTTGGCCGGATCGAAGTCGTAGAGCGAGCCGAGGCCGTGGCAGTTGGGGCAAGCGCCGAAAGTGGAGTTGAAGCTGAAGCTGCGCGGCTCGAGTTTGGGCACGTCAAGGCCGCAGTCGGGGCACGCCATGGAGGACGAGAATAATTGCTCGTCGCCACTGCCGAAGCCGGCGAGCACAAGCCCATTGGCAAGCTGAAGAGCCTTGGCGACCGCCTGCTCAAGGCGTTTTTCAACGGAAGGTTTTGCGGAGGACGTATGCGGGTCGGCGCTGCCCACCTTTGTCG
>JBAVUB010000322.1:0-1665 GCA_049696575.1 Acidobacteriaceae bacterium
GTGCGCGCGCCGGCGAGGCCGTGTTCGCTGAACTCCTGAATAGCAGCCTGGAGGATGCGGTCGCGGGAGGGGTCGGGATGGTTGTTGTGAGGCTGAGGCATTGATTAACTGTTTAGTTAGATTAACCGGTTAGTCAAAAATAGCCCGGAACCTCGCGAAACGTCAAGCAGATTTTTCTGAAGAAAAGTGTTGTAATGTACTAGTTCGATAGTTCACTATTATTATCCATGAGGCAGCGCCCACCAGTTGCGGCTCCCGAATTCGCCTTTCGCCTCGATGCCCACAGCGGCGTTCCGGTCTACCGCCAGCTCATCGATCGGGTGCTCGGCGCCATGGCCACCGGTGCGCTGCGGACCGCGGACCAACTCCCGACGGTCCGGCAGGTCGCGGTCGATCTGGCCATCAATCCAAATACGGTCATGCGCGCCTATCGCGAGATGGAGATCCGCGGCATTCTCGACACGCAACAGGGAGCGGGGACTTTCATCGCGGAACAAAAGGGGCCGGCGCCGAAAGAAGAGCGGGAACGGCAGCTGGCGCAGCTGGCTGGCGAGTTTGTCTCGCGGGCTGGAATGCTGGGACTCACCGTGGAGCAACTGATGCAGGCGCTGCGGGAAATATCGCCGGAACGGGATAGCCGGAAAGCGGAGTCGAGGAGGAAATCGTGAAACAGCGGAAGCAATTCAGCAGTGTGGGCGTATTCGTGATGCTGGTCTGCCTGGGCGCCGGAGTGGCGGCTGCGAAGATCGCCAACCAGCCATGGGCAGCCGTAGCCGGAATCGCGGTGGGCATCTACTTTCTGTTCGCCATCAAGGTGGTCGACCAGTGGCAGAAGGTCGCCCTGCTGCGCTTTGGGCGTTATAAGGGGCTGCGCGGGCCCGGCGCATTCCTCATCGTTCCGGTAGTCGACACCTTGAGCCGCTATGTGGACCAGCGCGTGCGCGTGACCACCGTGAGCGCCGAGTCGGCGCTGACGCGCGATACGGTTCCAGTGAATGTGGACGCCATCATCTTCTGGCTGGTGTGGAATGCGGAGAAATCGATCCTCGAAGTCGAGGACTTCATGCAGGCCATCAGCCTCGGATCGCAGACGGCTCTGCGCGAATCGATCGGCCGCCACCATCTCGCAGAGATGATCACCGACCGCGAAGCCCTGGGCCACGAGCTGCAGAAGATACTCGACGAAAAGACCACGCCGTGGGGCATCACCGTGCAGTCGGTGGAGATTCGCGATGTGCGGATTCCCCAGGCGCTGGAAAATGCCATGTCGCAGCAGGCCCAGGCGGAACGCGAGCGCCAGGCGCGCGTGATTCTGGGCGAGGCCGAGGTCCAGGTCTCGGCGCAGTTCGCGGAGGCAGCGCGCGTGTACGAACAGAATCCGGGCGCGCTGCACCTGCGCGGAATGAACATGCTCTACGAAGCGATTCGCGAGAAGGGATCGATGGTGATTGTGCCGTCGTCGGCGGTCGAGACGATGGGACTGGGCGGAACACTGGCGACGGCTGCGATCGGCAAGCAGTCGTGACGAGGAGTAGCGGCGATGAAACGCAGAATGGTCAAGGCAGGATGTCTGTTGATGATCGTGGCCGGAGTTGCAGCGTGCGGGGAGGCTCTGCAGGCTCAGACTCCCGGCCCAATTTCGAAACCGGCCGAACAGTTTGTAAC
>JBAVUB010000323.1:0-6450 GCA_049696575.1 Acidobacteriaceae bacterium
CGCCCGAGCCGCCCGCCGCCCCATTCCCACTCAGATTGATGACGATCGCTCCACCCGAAGTGTCGTTGGTGGTCAGGGTCAGCTTCCCGGTCGCGCTCCCCGCACTCGCCGGGTCGAACTCAATGTCGAGGACGATAACCTGCTGCGGATTGAGGATGACCGGGGCTGCGAGTCCGACGATGCTGAACCCGCTGCCGGTCAGCGTGGTCGAGACGATGGTTACGGGTTCGGTCCCCGCAGAAGTGAGAATTACGGATTGGATCGCCGGCGAATTCATCGCAACAAAGCCGAACGATACATTGACCGCACTGGCGTCGAGGATGCGCTGCGCCGCATCCAGTTGGAGTGCGAAAGCCTCCGACACGCCGCCTTCCGTTGCCGTGAGCACGCCGCCCTGCGAGGAACTGACCGCTGCCACTTTTGCCGCAAATCCGACGCCGGTGGTATTCGCCGGAATCGTGACCGTAGCCGGGACCGCAACCGCTGGATTACTGCTGCTCAGATCGACGGTCATTCCGCCGCTTCCCGCAGGTCCGTTCAGAGCCACGAAACAGTTGTCTGCTCCCGCTCCGATCATCGTGGAATTGTTGCAGGAGACCCCGCTCAGCACGCTCGCTGGCGATGAGGGCGCCGTCTGTACGCCCAGCCCACTCAGAGTAGCCGTCGGCAACCCACCCGCGTCCACGTTGCTGGTCAAAGTCACCTGGCCCACCGCGGTGCCGGCACTGGAAGGCTTGAACTGCACCGGAAGGTTATACGTGGATCCCGCGGCCACCGTGACTGGGAGGCTGGCGGGGCTCGCCAGCTTGAAGGGCTGGCCAGTGATGTTGACCTGCGTGATCTGGACAGCGACCCCTCCGGTATTCATAAACGACACGGTCGCGCTGCCGGTTTGTCCGACCGAGACCGCTCCGAAACTGAAAGTGCTCTCTGTGGGCGTCAACTCGCCGACCGGCGTGGTCGCCCCGCAACCGACAAACGCGAGCAGCACGCAGACCCCCACCGCCAGCCCAAAGTACAGGAGGAGGCGCCGGGGTCTCCCGCGCCGCGTGCGCAGCAACGACTGACCCGTCCTGAATCGGCGGCCGCGCAGACGACTGCCGCCCACGCCCGAGCCAGACTCGGACGAGAAACGCATCGGGTACATCTACCTCACCTCAAACGTTCATTCCCGCGGTGGGGCACACTTCGAGTTTTGCGCTTCTTAGGGGGGTGGAAGGCCCGAATCTAAACAGCAGTCACACGCAGGAAACCGCGTCGCGGATGACACCGTTGTCGAATCTGCTCAGAGCTGTTGCCAGTCCTGCGAGATTTTGATCGTCGCCTGTGCACGTCGATGTCCATCTTCGAACCGGTGTCGGTTACCTCGGTGTTGAAATTTCGAATGACCGCAAACAGCGGGCACTTCGTTCGACGTTGCACGGAGAATTTCCACAATTCGCGTGCGTCGTCCGCGCCACGAAGCTCGGTAAAAATGCGCGCAACGGAGGAAGATTCTTCCTCAAAAAAATTTGCATCGAAATCCACGATGAGGATTTCAGACTTTGGAAATCGCCAATACTGACGAGCCTTTGCGCGAGGTCGCACGAAAGTTACGCTCGCCGGTACTCGAAGTAATGCGGCAGGATTGAACCACTCCTCGTCGGCAACGACGCGCGCAAACTAGAATCGAATTATGAATCGTGCAGATGTCGCGATCGCGGGTGCCGGCATCATTGGACTGGCGACCGCTCTCGATCTCGCCGCCGCAGGCTGCAGCGTTACGGTATTCGATCAGAGTGAAGCAATGTCAGAAGCTTCTCGGGCAGCGGCCGGGATGCTGGCGGCCGCAGATCCGGAAAGTCCGGCGGAGCTGCGAGAACTTTCTCGCCTCAGTCTCACGCTCTATCCCAAATTTCTCGCGCACATCGAGAGCCTCTCCGGAAAAAGCATTCCCGTCCGGACCGCGCGCGCCGTGCAGGGTGTGCATCATCTCCCACACGGAGAAAAAGCGCTCAGCGCGACAGAACTGCAGAGTCTCGCGCCCGGCGTCAACCCTGGAGGCTGCTCATTCCTGCTTCTGGAGGAGCAAAGCTTCGATGCCTGGGATCTCGCGGAGGCCCTGCCCGCCGCGGCACGGTCCGCCGGCATCGAGTTGCTCGAGCGGGCAGCGGTTCTGAGTGTTCGCTGTGGAAAATCCGACGTGGAACTCGTCACAGCGACCGGATCTTTTTCCGCTGGAGCCTTCCTCAACGCCACAGGCGCGTGGGCGCCCAGACTCGATCATGCCCTGCCCGTAGGCCCGCGCAAGGGCCACATGCTCACCGTCGAGCTTCCTGGCGGGGTGCAGATGCAATGTGTGCTGCGCTCGCCGTGTGTCTATGTCATCCCTCGAGGCGGAAACCGCTATACCATAGGGTCCACGGTAGAGGACGCCGGTTTTGACCGCACCGTCGATCCGCTGCGTATTCAGGAGTTGTTCTCCCGAGCTATGGACCTGTGGTCGCCGCTGCGCGAAGCCAACATTGCCGAAACTTGGGTCGGATTCCGCCCCGGATCGGAAGACGGTCTGCCCATCATCGACCAGACCAGTGAGAACTGTTGGGTCGCCACCGGCCATTTCAAGAATGGAATCCTGCTCGGTCCCGGCACCGGGCGCGTGCTCAGCCAGTGGATGACGAGCCGACGGCCGGAAACCGATTTGTCGCCGTTCCGCTGCGGACGGTTCGCCCTGTCGCCGGCCTCGTCCTGAGCAGTCGCAGCCTCGCGTCTCCGTCGCCCCGCACAGAGAATCGACAGCGCGACGATCCGCGCCAAATGACAGGCGATCCTCGCGTAAGCTATAAGAAGGATTCCTGGCGTTGTGCGACGCGCCGGGAGCCGCGGGAATCGGGCGTTCCCCGCATCGCGGCATTCTGTTCATCGGCACATCTCCGGGCGGAGGAGAAGGCAGCACATGGCAACGGCGACGGTGGTCAAGGGACTTGAAGGTGTGGTGGCGGCGAACTCCGGCATCTGCTGGATCGATGGATACGCAGGAGTGCTCGCGTATCGCGGCATCGACATTCACGAGCTGGCGGAACAATCCACCTTCGAGGAAACCACCTACCTGCTGTGGCATGGCCATTTGCCCAGTCGCTCGCAACTTGAGGAGTTCACCCGCAAACTGACCGAAGCCCGGCGCCTTCCTCCAGAAATCTACGGCCTCTTTCGCTGGGTGCCGAAGACGGCTACGCCGATGGAGGTGCTGCGCACGGCGGTTTCCGCGCTGAGCGCATATGACCCGGACGAAAGCGCCGTCGACCACGATTCGAACGTCCGCAAATCGTTCGCGCTCACCGCGCAGTTGCCCATGCTGGTCGCCGCCTTCGACCGCATTCGCAAAGGAAAACCGGTCATCGAACCCGATCCTTCGCTCACGCACGCCGCCAACTTTCTCTGGATGCTGCACGGCACGAAACCCATCCCGGCGGCTACCAACGCGTTCGACATGGCCCTGATCCTCCACGCCGATCATGAGCTGAACGCCTCCACGTTCGCGGCGCGCGTGATCGCCGGCACCATGGCGGACATGCATTCAGCCATCACCGGCGCCATTGGCGCGCTCAAGGGTCCGCTCCACGGCGGCGCCAACGAAGCTGTGATGAAGATGCTCTTTGAAATCGGCAAGTCGGGCGGCGATCCCGTCGAGTACGTGAAAGCGCTGCTGGCGCAGAAGAAAAAAGTCTTCGGCTTCGGCCATCGCGTCTACCGCACTGAAGACCCGCGCGCCACACACCTGCGCAAGATGTCCGAACAACTCAGCCGCGACTCCGGCAACACGCAGTGGTTCGACATGTCCCGACGCATCGAGGAGTTCGTCAAGGTGGAAAAGAAGCTCAACGCCAACGTCGATTTCTATTCGGCGTCGACGTACACCACGCTCGGCATCGATCTCGACCTGTTCACGCCGATCTTCGCCGTGAGCCGGATCGCGGGATGGACCGCGCACGTGATCGAGCAGCTCGACGACAACAGGCTCATCCGCCCTCGCGCCGAGTACACCGGGCCAGAATATCCTGTGAAGTACGTGCCGCTGGATCAGCGGTTGATCTGATTCGGCGCCCTATTGCGCAGCTTCGACAGTAAGTTTCAGACCCATCGCTTTCGTTACCGCAACCAACGTGGACCATCGAGGATTGCCGCGAGACGATAACGCCCTGTAGAGGCTCTCGCGCTCAATTCCGGCAGCCTTTGCCACTTTCGCTACGCCACCTCGAGCCTCGGCTACTCTGCGCAGTGCGATCAAGAGGACTTCCGGCTCTTCGGTATCTTCCATCGCCGCTTTCAGGTACTCAGCAGCGAAATCGGGCCGCTCGCGTAGCTCCTTCACCATGGCCTCATCATGCGCAATGCTGGCTTTGCGTTTCATGACTACCCTGTCCTTTCCTTATAGTCTTCGAGATATTCAACGGCTCTCTCGATATCGGCAGACTGTTTGCGCTTGTCACCTCCGCACAGAAGGAGAACGCACATGCGGCCCAGCATCCGTAGTACAACCGGTAACCGGGCCCCCAATCGATTCGTAGCTCTGAGACTCCCTTGCGCAGGGATTTGCAGTCACCGAAGTTGCCCAGCGAGAGCCTGTCAATTCGCGCGGCGACCCTCGCCCGCGCATTCGTATCCAGATCTCGCAGCCATTGACCCACCACATCTTTTCCCCCGCGGGTAACATAGCGGCGAATCTCGATCACGCTGACATTGTAACTTATAAATTACGAACACGCAGTGAGCCTGGGGCGCTCTCGCCTCCGCCAGAGGGCATCGGCCGCCCCGCCTTCCAGGCACTGCCAGCGAAAGGCGACTTCGCTCTCCGTCCCCACCACAGCGCCATCAGCAGACCGACAACGAGCAGAAATGGCAAAACCAGAACGCTGCCTTCGGGACCGGTTGTTCCGCCGCTCCACAGGGCGCTGCCCACGGGATGCTCTCGGAACAGGTGCCCCTGCGCCAGCATCCCGCTGTCGGCCGTGCCGTAGAAATACGATTGTCCCCAGTCCCAAGCGGCATGGAAGCCGACCGCCCACCACAGCGAACCGGTAAACCAGAGGCTCAGGCAAAAAATCAGCCCCGCGCCCACCACAGAAGCCAGCCCGACCGGCGATTCGCCCGGATTGGGCCGGTGCATGAGCCCAAAGAGCAACGCGAGCACGATCATTCCCCACCAGAATCCGACGCCGCGGGTGATCGTGAACTGCGCATAGCCGCGCAGCATGGACTCCTCAGTGAAGCCAACACAAACGAAAACCACGCCCCACAACACCGCATAGCGCAGAGCCGCTCCGCCATCGAGCGCGCGCCCCTCCAGTGCCAGGTAGCCGAAGTGCTGCAGCGCCAAAACCAGAATCGAAATGGCGACGAAGCCCCACACGATGCCGGAGACGAAACGAACAGCGCGCGCGGGTCCGATGTAGCCATAGGAAAGAAGCGGGCGTCGCTCCAAACGCGCCATGACCCACGTGGCGATGACCACCGGGACGAACTGGCAAAGCTCCATTGCCAACCCTTTCAACGGTCCGATCGGTGCGTTTAAATTCACGTGCAGCAGGGGGCCGACAAAAACCTGCGCGCCGATAATCAGAATCGCGCAAAGGCCAGCGAAGATCAGGATCGACCAACCGGCGCGCAGGAGGCCCTGGGGGCCAAAGAAAATCCACTGACCACTCAGGCGTGGGTGTGGCACGGACGGAGTTCCGTCAGAAGAGAGTCCCTGATCGGCGTCAGTCGTGGTGTTCGGTTCCGTGCCTTCGCTCACAAGCTCTCGACCGCCTGTCCGACACGGAAGATCGTTGCCTCGTCGAAGTGCTTGCCCAGGATCTGCATGCCGATCGGCAGCCCCGCGCGCGACTTCCCGCACGGAACCGACACGCCGCAGATGCCGGCCAGACTTCCCGTCACCGTGTAGATGTCGGCCAGATACATCGCGACCGGATCATCCGACTTTTCCCCAATTTTGAACGCCGGCGTGGGCGCCGTCGGCGTGAGGATCGCGTCGACTTCACGAAACGCGCGGAGAAAATCCTCGGTGAGCAGCCGCCGCACCTGCTGCGCCTTGCGGTAGTAGGCGTCGTAGTAGCCGTGGCTCAGCACATACGTCCCGAGCAGGATGCGGCGCTTGACCTCCGCGCCAAATCCGAGGTCGCGGGTGCGGCGATACATCGCCGACAGCGTGTCAGACTGCGGAGCGCGCAGCCCATACCGCACGCCATCGAAGCGCGCGAGATTGGAACTCGCCTCCGCCGTCGCAATCACGTAATACGTCGGAATCGCATAGCGCGTGTGGGGCAGCGAAATCCGGCGAATCTCCGCGCCCGCAGCGCGCAGTTTCTCAATCCCTGCTTCGACCGCGGCCCGGACTTCGTTGTCGAGCCCCTCGGCAAAGTACTCCGCCGGCACGCCCAGCTTCATTCCCTTCACGCCGCGATCCAGCGC
>JBAVUB010000324.1:0-2610 GCA_049696575.1 Acidobacteriaceae bacterium
CGGTGGCGCCGCCGCCGGCGCGGAGCAACGCGGTGGCCACACGCTGGGCCAGGCCGCATGGATTCTGTGTACTCAGGTCGGCCATGGCTATCCCATCCTTACGGAGACCCAGGGTTTGAGCATCGCCTGGACGGTGGCGTCGACCAGCGAGCCGGAGAAGTACTGGAGCTGCAGGGTGTCGACCCTGGACGATTTGACATTGAGGCCGGGCGTGGCCTGGGCGTTCCTGACAATCTGCGCGCAGGCGACCTTGATCGCGCTGGGCAGGGTGGCGAATCCCGCCGTGTAGGTCACGTCGACTTCGTTGTAGGGCAGGCCGAGAATGTTGAGGGCGAAAATGAGCTCGCCGGTATCGGCGACGAAGTCGACGGTGGCCGGGTCGACGGTGATCCAGGCGCCGGGCATGGAAAAGGTCCACGTCACTTCTTCCTGGAGGAGAGACGGCATCTGGCCGCGCCGGGGCCTTGCATAGCGCGCCTGGATCGAGACGAACGGCAGGGTTGCGGGCGCAATGGGCGCGAGCGGCAGATAACTCAGGCGCGCCGTCTGCGAGCCTTCGACGATGCGCATACGCTCGTTGTATTGAGTGAGGTTGAGGCTGGTGCGGCGGCAGTGGCTGTCAATGAGCGACGACGCGGCGGTGATCCAGTCGTCGGTGACATCGGAAGCCAGGCCGTAGGTCTGGTATTCGGTTGGCTGAAGATAGGACGCCATGCAATCTCCTTGCTGGAACAGAGCTCAAAGCCTGGGACTCAGGTCGGGGCTCAGGGCACAGAAATGAGAAAGGCCGGTTCAGGTTCGAACCGGCCCTCCCCTTCAAAACTCCGCTTCGTTGGGCGGAGCACGCTGGCCGATTAGCGGTCGACCAGCACCTGGGTGTGCGCGTAGCTCGCGCCCTTGACCACCGGAGCGCCGAACTTCACGACCACATGCTGCGAGGCGAGCGAGCCCGGGGTGCCGAGCTGGAAGACGCGCGGATTGGGATCGCTGAGCCAGTGGTACTCGATCAGGTCCTCGGTGACGATGTAGGCGGGCAGCACCGCGGAGCCCGAGCCGGGGGTGCCGGTGTAAGCCAGCGACCAGTCGGGGATGAGCGGCAGCTCGCCCGCCTGGGTGGTGAGCATCTTCACCGTGAAGCCGGCGGCGATTTCGCGGGTGTTGAGCACCACGTTGAACTCGGCCTTCATCTCGCGATCGATCAGATCGAGGAGAACCGGGTTCGCGTAGATGGCGGTGGGCCGCACCGCGTAGCTGGTATTGGCCACCATCTGCGCGATGGTCGACTTGAGGCCGTCGGTGATGCAGGCGGTCGTGCCGATGGTCGTGGTGTTGCCGCCCGCGGCGATCTGCCCGGCCGCGCCGAAGTACTGCAGCGTGACCGGCGTGCTCAGCGAGGTGTCGTTGCCATTCCACAGCGCGACGTCATGCGCGAGCATCACGCCGTCGATGGTGTCGACCAGGTCCTTGGCCTGCAGATAGGCAAACTGCTTCTGCTGGGCGCCAAGTTCCATGTCGAACAGGTTGTAGTTGAGCTGGGCGACGACGGCCTTGAGCGGCACGCTGCGTTCGACGCGGGTGGGCGTGACCACGGGCGCGCTGATGTTGCGCGGATCGACGAAGCCGGCCGTCGAGGGATTCGGAATCGCGGTCTGCTCGAAATAACGCGACGGATGGCCGGTGGCCGGGACCTGTTTGATGCGCTGGCCGAAGAGGTTGCGGCGGCGCACGATGTCGACGATCTCGGTCTGATAGAGGGGAACTTCGATCGCGCCGGGTCCGATGTAGTCGGCGGCGGCGTGAATGTCGAGGAAATTGGCGGTCATAGCTTCCTTTCGTGAAGAAAAACGTTGGCAGCAAAAAGCCGGCCTGCCGGCCGGCTTCCGATTCCGTCCGAAGACGCGATCAGCTCACGACCCCGGCGCGCAGCAGTTGCGCTTTCACCGCGATCCGCTGTTCGAGACTCAGCCCGTTCAAGGCCGCGTCGAGGGCGCCGGCTTCCACGGACTCCAGCGTGCTGAGGCCCTGTTTGGCCAGGAACTGCGCCGTCGCAGCGGGCACGGTTTTGCGTGCGGTGGGTGCGGGTTGCGCTTCGGGCTTCGTTTCGATCTGGGCGCGCAGCTCCGCGATCTGCTGCTCGGCGGCTTCCAGTTTTTTCTGGAGCTCCGCTTCGCGGCTGGTTTCGACGGCAGCGACGATCTTCCGCACCTCGCCGCTCATGGAGCTTTCGCGCTCCTCGAGCAACGTGGCCGCGCGCTCGACGAGCGCGGCGGCGGCTTCGAGCCGGGATTCCATGCGCTCCATGCTCTCGGTCAGCGCGAGGATGTTTTCGCCTGTGGGTGATTCCATATTGGTTCCTTTCTGATGGGTCTCTGCGGGAAGGCCACTCTGGCTCGGTCCCGGATGGGTGCTGTTGCGCCCGCCTGCACGCACTCCGCAGGCGCGAGGCGGGTCAGGATGGACCGGCAGCGCGAAGCTGCCAGCTCGAAAGACGTGTTGCGATAGGCTGCCTTCTCGCGCAGCAGGATCGCCGCGCCGGTAAAGGTCGCCCGGGTCAGCGTCCAGATCTCCGCGCGCATGTCCTCGACGTGGGCAT
Source organism: Acidobacteriaceae bacterium (assembly GCA_049696575.1). Lineage (GTDB taxonomy): Bacteria > Acidobacteriota > Terriglobia > Terriglobales > Acidobacteriaceae > Palsa-343. The sequence goes on from JBAVUB010000324.1 coordinate 2,594, forward strand.
CGGCCAGCTCCCAGGAC
>JBAVUB010000325.1:0-2082 GCA_049696575.1 Acidobacteriaceae bacterium
CTACGTCACCAGCGCCGTCACGGTCAACAGCGATCCCGATTACATCCGCCGCGTCTCGTTCAACGTCGCGCGCGTGGCGTCCGCATCTTCTACCGGACTGCAGCTCGCGCAGCCCCTCATCGCCGGCGTTCCCGCCGCAGCCATGCGCGTGCAGCCCATCTCCGGCTTCGTCGATCGCGAGGGCGGCAGCTTTTTCCAGGAGTGGTCCGCGCTCTTCGTCGTCGACGGCGAACAGGGCGAGCGCATTCTTTTCCACTATCCGCGCCTGCAGTCCATGGCCGGTCCGGCGGAGAGCGCCACCGCACTCACACCCCCGCTCGAACGCATCGCGCTCAGCGCAGCCTTTCGCGCGCTGCCCGTCACCGATGCCAACGACGGCGAGCAGGTCGTCTGCTTCCGCAGCTTCCTGCCCAGCCCCGTGACCCTCATCTGACCAGGAGGCCGAGTTGAAATTCACCATCGACAATAACGACGGCAACGGCCCGATCGACTACACCAGCGCGATCGTCGCCGGCCGGCCCTTTCGCATCGTGCGCAAGCTCAACCAGCCTGTCACCTGCGACGTCACGTTGCTGCCCGCTTCCGGATTGACGACTCCAGCCCGCAACGGCCGCGTCGTGGTCGCCGATGACAGCGGCAACGTTCTCTTCACCGGCTACGTCGCCACTGAACCCGCGCTCGAGCTCGCCGGCCAGGGAACCATGGGAGCGGTGTATCAGGCAGTGGTCTCCGCCATCAGCGACGAAATCCTGCTCGACCGCCAAAGCATCCCGCAAACCGCTCCCCTCTGCGCGACCACCGGCGGCCAGGCAATCCAGGCCATGCTTGCGCTCCTTGATATCGAGGCCGTCACAACGTCCGTCGCCCTGGCCACCATGAACGTCTCGGAGTTTCAGTCCAGCAGCAGTTGCACCTGGTCGGAAAATGCGGGAGCCCTTGCGGCCAGCGTGCGCAACGCCTACCTGCTCATGAACGGCACCCTCAACATGACCCCGGTGGGCACCGTCACGCATACGCTCAGCGAGTCGGACGGAACGTTGTCGCTCAGCGGGCTTCAGGTTGCTATGGTCAAAGCCCTCGCCAACGATGTCACCGTCTGCGGAGAGGTCGAGCCCAGCGCCTACGTCACGGAATTCTTTCAGGGCGACGGCACCACAGTTCTTTTCGATCTGACGGAGGCGCCCTGGATGCCTCCTCCCTCGAAGACCAAGCCTCTTTCCGACAACTTTCAGGGGCCCACCATCAACACGCAGCTGTGGAACGTCGCCGATCCCGGCGCCGCGCTCGCGCTCACCTCCGCCGGCCTCACCTGCGGCGGAGGCGGCAGCAATCTCGGCACCACCACCGTCTCCGCAATCTCCAATCTGGAGCTCGGCGGCGGCCTCGTCATCGAAGCGGGAGGCGTCCAGTTCGGCCAGAACACCTCCGGCATCATCAACGGCTTCTTCGGCGCGGGCGAAACCATTCTCTCCGCCTGCATCGCCGGTTTTCTCATCGGCCAGGTCAGCGGTGCGACCACCATCGCTCCCATCATGAATGGCGTCGTTGCCGGCAGCACCTTCACCGCGACCGCCGGACATTTGTATACGCTGCGGTTACGTTTTTACGCGAACGACATCCAGCGCCTGCTGCAGGCCTACTACGCCATCGGAACCACGAACGGCCTCGAGCGCTTCGGCGGCAATCTGCTGCCCGCAGTCGCCAGCATTCTCTTCGAGGTGCAGGACACCACCAACGGCATCGCCGGCACGCCCACCGTTCTCTACTCCGGCAACTTCACCATCACACCTGCGCCGTACTGCCTTTTCGTCCCGTTGGACGCGGGCTACTTGCAATGCAGCATCGGCAACGTCACCGTGGAGCAGCAGGGACCCGTCTGGGTGACGAGCACGCCGCCCAGCGGCACCCCTTTCGTCCGCCGCATGGGAACCACCGCTCAGGGCGCGGACTGCACGCTGTCGCGCGCCGGGAAGCTCACGTTCTACCCCACCAGTACGCCGCAGGCCGGTGAGCTCATTGCTGTCTCCTATCGCACCAGCCGCCGTTCCGTCGCCCGCCTCGCCAGCGCCACCAGCATTGCCA
>JBAVUB010000326.1:0-9231 GCA_049696575.1 Acidobacteriaceae bacterium
GCTCCAGGCTCCCAGGCGGTCGGCCTGAGCCGGCACGGTCTGCGCGTGGAAATGGGCGGTGAGGTGAGCGCCGGGTGTAGCCCAACCCCAGATGTGGATGGGGCGATCCCGCTGGAGAACGGCGTGGTCGCTCAGGAGGTGCGGCAGGCGCACATCGGCGCGGGCGGCAGCAGAGAACGGCACCAGGCAAAGGAGCAGGACGGCGATTCGGGAAGATTGCACGGCGGGAACCTCTCAACACAAGACAGGGAATAATCAGGCCGGATTCCCGGCGCGTATCGAGTCTACAGGCGCGGAAAGGAGGGAAGCGGGCAAAGTTCTCGCGGGCGGAACTGCGATCCAAACGATAGTCATGCAGTTAACAGAGGGGGGGCGGGTACCAGAAAGTCAACATCGGCGCAAAATCTGTCCTGGGCATAGTGGCATCGGGTCAATCGGCCGATAAAACCCTCAATGATACGAAGCGTCACTGTGGGGATCCGGATTGCGGCGACCCTGGGCCTGGTGCTGGTCGCGGCGGTCATGGGAGGCGCGCTGTGGCACTGGTCTGTCTCCCGGCACAATGGCATCCAGGAGCTGCGCGAGGTTACGGTGGGCGCCCGGGTTCATCTGCTCGGAGTCGTGACCTACGTCGACGCCTCGCAGAACCGTTTTTGGATCCAGGATGATACGGGGGCTGTTGCGATCGGGGTCAATCCCGAGAAGGCCGGCGTTCGAGTGGGCGAAACCATCTCAGTGGAGGCGACCAAGACGACTCGGTATGACCCGTTGCGGGGACCGACCAGCGTTGGACTGGAGGACTTCAGGATCGCAGCCGCGCGCGTGCAGATGAAGCTGCCTCCTCCGTTCGCGATATCCGTCGACAATTTCCCCACGCCGGAGAGGAACGGAGTCCGGGTCCAGGTGACTGCCATCGTGCGCAGCGCCGAACTCGACGGAGCGGGACGCGGCAGCATGGCCATCGCAGGGTCGGGGTTGGAGGCGGGAATGATCGTGGCCAGGCCTGCCGGAGACCTGTCAAAGCTGGTGGACGCCGAGGTTCGCATCACCGGCGTTCCGGAAGAAAGGCGTGACTCAGAGGGGTGGGTCGCTGAAGAGGAACTCTGGGTGCCCTCGGCCGACAACCTTGAGGTGGTGAAGGCCCGCCCGGAGAGGAGCCCGCTGTACACACTCCGGACACTCTACGCCGGGGACCCGAACAAGCTCGTCCACCGGGTTCGTCTGCGCGGACGAATCGCGGCCTCATTACGAGATTCGCTCCTCATTGAGGATCGCTGGGGAGCGATAGCGTGCGAGGGCTCCGCCTCTGCTGCGCAGAAGACCGGAGCAGCGGTCGAAGTTGCGGGATTCCCGAGCCGCGATGGTCTGCGCATCGACCTTTCCCATTGTGTTGCCTCCGCGATCGCGGCCGACCAGATCGACGCAGCGGATCGAGGCAAGCGAGCCCCACCCGCTCTGACCACCATAAAGCCCATTCGGGAACTGGCGCCCGCCCGGGCGGCGCTCGCACTGCCGGTACGCGTTCGCGGAGTGATTACGTTCGTAGACTCGGCGTGGGGACAGCTGTATCTGCAGGACCAGACAGCGGGGATTTACGTCAAGTATGCGGGCGGTAGTGGAATAACGGTGGGTGATCGGGTGACACTGGTTGGGCTGTCGGGCGCCGGCGACTTTGCGCCGGTGATCGTCGCTCCGCGGCTTCAGCGAGAAGGTCCAGCTCCCCTGCCTGGCGCGCGTCCGGTAACGGCGCCGGCCGCAGCTGCCGGAGTGCTCGATTCCCAATACGTCAGCGTCGAAGGCCTGGTTCGTCCCATCAAGTTCGCCGACGACCCCAACCATCCCATTGCGACCTTCGACCTGCAGACCGACCTGGGCCAGGTTCACGTTTCGACCGCTCCGCATTTCTTCGATCGGCAGCAGGCCGAAAGCTTGAACGATGCCCGGGTCCGCATCCGCGGAATTTTCGGGACCATCTACAATTCCCGGCGGCAGATTCTGAGCTATCAGCTGCTGGTGGCGTCTCCATCCGATATTGAGGTGCTGGAGCCAGCGACGCCGGACCCATTCAGTATGGATGCGACACCCGTGGGAGCACTGCTGCGTTTCTCGCCGCACGCGCGGCTGGGTCACAGGGTGAAGGTGGCGGGGTCGGTGACCATGCTCGGCCAGGGCTTTCTGTACCTGCAGGACAGTAGCGGGGGCGTGGAAGTGCGGGGCGACACGCGGGCCCTGCATCTGAACGAAACCATCGAAGTGGTGGGGTACCCAACCCTGGCAGGCAGGTATTCGCCGGTCATGACGGACGCAGTTTTTCGCGTCGTCGAGCACGGGTCCCCGGTTCGTGCTGAAGTCACGAATCCGGAATCGATCCTGCAGAGTCACGACGATTCGGTGCTGGTGACGGTGGAAGGCAGACTGGTGACCGCTGTCAGCGTGCCGCTCGGCACGACACTGATTCTGCAGAACCGGACACGAACGTTCACGGCGCAGCTGGACACCTCCGACCTGGGAGCGGACTTGAAGTTCCTGCGCAACGGCACCGTGTTGCGCCTAACGGGGGTGTGCTCCACCCAGGTCGATCCGAACAGTCTTTACCGGCTTCTGGAGGAGGATCCTGTCACCTTCACCGTTCTGCTGCGCTCGCCGGCGGATATCTCCCTGGTTCACGCCGCACCTTTCTGGACCCTGCAGACGACCCTGATTCTGCTGGCGCTGTTTGCGGTTGTGATTTTGGCGATTCTCATCTGGGTCGGGGTTCTGCGGAGGCGGGTGCGCCGCCAGATGACCGCGCTGCGACGGGCGGAAGAGACGGCGCAGGCCCTCCACGATCTCTCAACGGCCATGCAGAATGTGACCAGCGAAGAGCGGTTCGACGCACAGGTGTCGGTGCGGGGCAGCGAAGACATCGCGCAGGTGGTGGTGGGATTCAACGGGATGTTATCCGAGCTGCAGCTGCGGGATCGGGAAAAACGGGAGGCCGAGGCGAAGCTGCTGCACATGGCGCTGGTGGACGAACTGACCGGCCTGCCGAATCGGCGGCTGTTGTCGGACCGGTTGTCGCAGAGCCTGAAAGCAGCAGGGCGCGATGGCCGGATGCTGGCGCTCCTGTATATCGATCTGGACGGGTTTAAGCCGGTGAATGACAGCATGGGGCATCGCATCGGCGATTTGCTTCTGAAGCAGGTGGCCGAACGCCTGCAGACGAGGGCACGGGAATCGGACACCCTGGCGCGGATCGGCGGCGACGAGTTTACGCTGATCCTGAGCGGAATTCGCTCGAAGGCGGACGCTGAAAAAGTCGCCGCCAGCCTGCTGGAGGCGCTCACTTCTCCATTTGAGATCGATGGCCAGGGAATCCGCATCGGGGCCAGTATCGGGATCAGCTTGTTCCCCGAGCACGGCAAAGACGGAGACGAGCTGCTGCAGCAGGCGGACTTCGCCATGTACGCCGCCAAGCGAAGCGGCAAGAACCGCATTGTCGAGTTCAGCGACGAGCTGGGAAATGCGGCCCGGGAGCGCATGACGCTGGAGGGAGAGCTGCGCCGCGCCGTTGCGGAAGGCGAGATTTCCATCGAATACCAGCCGGAATTCGATCTGGCGACCCACACGATTGTGCGCTTCGAGGCGCTGGCACGCTGGAATCACGCGCGGATGGGACCGGTTTCGCCGCTGAACTTCATCCCGGTGGCGGAAGAGAGCGGGCTCATCATTCCCCTGGGCGCCCTGCTGATGGAACAGGCGTGCGCGGACGCCGTTAGCTGGAAACGGGCCTGCGGCCGCGACGTTCAGGTCGCAGTCAACGTGTCGAGCGTTCAATTTGCCCAGAACACGTTCGTCGCGGAGGTGAAGGAGATTCTGCGCCGAACCGGGCTGAAGCCGAGCCTGTTGCAGATCGAGCTTACCGAATCGGCAACCCTGACGGGAATCGACCGCGCCGCGAAAATCATGCAGGAGCTCAACGGCATGGGGGTCAGCCTGGCCATGGACGACTTCGGCACCGGATACTCGTGCCTGAGCTACCTTCCCAAGCTGGCGTTCGATGCCATCAAGATCGATCGCTCGTTCGTCAACGATCTGATCTTTCGCCCGGCAACACGCGCCTTCGTGCAGTCCATCCTGACGATGGCGCACAATCTCGGCATGAAGGTGATCGTGGAAGGAATTGAAACCCAGGAGCAGGTGGAACTGATCGAATCCCTGGGTGCGAACGAGGCCCAGGGATTCCTGCTGGGAATGCCGACCTCGGATCCGATCACCTGCCTGCTCCAGGAAAGGGCAGAAGCAGAGCGTCCCCTCGTGGAGAGCCCCGAGAATGGACCGCAATTCGTGATTGGGGAGAAGCCGGCGTTCAGCGTGTGAAAGATCTGGAGCCGACGACCGGACTTGAACCGGTGACCTGCCGATTACGAATCGGCTGCTCTACCAACTGAGCTACGTCGGCTTGCGCCTTGTCGATTCTATCGTCCGTCGCGGGCAGGGTAAAGGCGAGGACACACGTGGAGCGCGGCGATAGTAATCAGCCGAAACGCTGCGTGGCATCGACAGTTTTTCGCGGCGATCAACCGGTCCCCGGAACGAGAAAAGGCCGCCCGGCAACAGGGCAGCCTTTCCTACAGGGAGAATAGTTCCAACGGAGGCAAGCCATCAGAACTTTCCTGGCGCAATAGTATGGGCGGCCAAAGGGGGTGTCAAGGCAAAATCCAGGAAGGTTGCAAGCTATTGAGCTGCAATAACTTAGAAAAATGACCCTGCATCCGGAGGCGTGCGACAAAGATTCGCTTATTATTCGCCACAATGTTGCCCACAATTCCCGCTAATGCTTTTGCATTCTGAAGAATAGCCGCATAGCACCGTCCTGAACTGCTTCCTTCCGTGTCTCAAAATGCGACAGTTTCCCGCTTACCTGCCCAGGTGGAGGGAGATGAACTCCTCTTCTGAGACGGTGGAGACAGGCTTGCCTCGCAGGATGCGGATCATCGCGCGCCCGCCTCCGAGAAAGAGGCCGAGCAGCAGCGCGCCGCTCACGAGAATCACCACGAGCATCGTAATGCCCATCAGGAGCCGGTAGAGCTTCGCGCCTTCGGGAACATATCCCTCAGGATGATTGATGGTGACGTAATCGCTGAAGTGGACTGCGCCGAGAAGCTGCTGTGCGCTTTGCGAATTGCTGCTGACGATGGCCACGAGCGGCCCCGTGCGCTTTGTTGCGAAGCCTCTGGATTTCGCCAGCGCATCGAGAGCCTTGAGATGAGCGCCCGCAATCTGCGGTGTGGGATAGAGAAGCAGGGTGAGCGTGTTCTGCGCACCTGTTGCTCCGTATTGCGCGGTGACGACTTCCGTGTCCTGGCTGAAGTCGATAGCGCTCGCGGGAAGTTGCGATCCCATACGCGCCCACGCGGCGGGACCGATGGCGTAGTGCACGCTGGTGGCGTCGAGCTGCGCCGTGGGCAGATAGTGCGGCAGAGTTGGCGGGATGCCCGCTGCGCCGCCGATCTGCGGAATCTGGCTGGCGAGAGCGGCCAGAGCGGTCTTCTCATCCGCCGACGGGCGAGCGAAGGTGGCGTCGACGACGGTGGTCCCGGCCCAGAATATGAAATGGCCGGCAGAAGAAGCGCCCTCGCGGCCGATGTTTTCAACGCGCATGCCGGGCTGGCGGAAAAAAGTGAAGGCGCCATAAGCCCCAGTTGCGTCCTTGAAATGCCAGCTGCGAACGATCATGGTGCTGTTTCCGTTGCCGTAGATTGCAGATTCATGATCGCTGAGGCCGTATTCCTCGAGGACCGCGGCGTCTGCCGGACTGGGAGGAGCGGGCGCATCCTTCGCCGGAACGAGCGTCCAGCCGGCGAACGACTGCGGCAGTAAAGGCGGCGCGGGCGTGGGCGCCGCAAAGGCCAGCGAGGAAGCGACGAAAACGGTGAGGGCGAGGAGACGGGGCATGGCGCTGCTATCGATGATAGTTAGACTGACACCGGGATGGGAAGGAAGGTTTCCTGCTATTCCGAGCTGGCCGGCCGCGAACCCGCCTGCGCCAGACGCATCCCGTTGAGGCTGGAGACGTAGCGAGCGACCCCCAGGTACAGCGATTCGGCGATGCGCTGGCGGTATTGCGGCTCACGCAGCTCCTCGGCGTCGTCGGGATTCGTGAGGAATGAGATTTCGGCGAGGATCGACGGCATGTTCGCGCCGATCAGCACCACAAACGGAGCTTTCTTGACGCCGCGATCCTTCAGCCCGGGGTTGCCCGGGTCGAGTCCCTCGTACAAGCTTTGGTCCACGTCGGCGGCGAAGGCGCGCGACTCGTTGATCTTGTCCTGCAGCGCGATTTTCTTCACCAGGTCGGAGAGCTGATGGATGGATTCGTCGGAGACGGCGTTCTCGCGCGCCGCTACGTCAAGCGCATCGGCGGATGAAGTGAAGTTGAGGTAGTAGACTTCGACGCCGCGGGCTGTGGTATCCGCGCTCGAGTTGGCGTGGATCGAGATGAAGAGATCGGCCTGGGCCTGGTTGGCGATGGCGGTGCGGGTTTCGAGCGGAATGAAGGTGTCATCGCTGCGCGTGTAGATCACGTCCGCGCCGAGACGCTGTTTGAGGAGACGGCCGAGGCGCAAAGCAACATCGAGGACCACGTCTTTTTCCTGCAGGCCGCCAGGGCCGAGGGTGCCGGAGTCGTGTCCCCCATGGCCCGCGTCGATGACGATGCGATTGATCTTGAGCCCGAGCGCGCGAACCATGGAATTCGGAACGTGTTGCGCGGAGGGAACGGTTTCGGGCGCGGGAATCCCGGGGGTGCCCGCTTCCGCAGGAGGAACATCGTCGGTGGCGCGCGAAGAGACGAGCGGCCTTGAGGTCCGGGTCGAAAGCGACTGCGGGGTTGATCGCGCGGCTGAACTGGTTCCCGCGACTGACGAGACGACCGGTGCCGTGGTGGGATGGCGCGTGGCGCGCACCTGATCGGGCTGGCTGCTGAGACCCGCCACATCGGTGAGGGCGGAGCCGTTGTCAGATTCAGGAGAAGGGCCAGATTGCGGATTTCCGGCTGGCGCTGTGATGCGCGGTGAAGGCCGCTGCGGGTTGGGCGCGGGTGGGTTGGCGCTTGCGATCTGCCGCGGTGGAATCGCTCCTCGCGTGCCATGCACGTCGATGATGAGCCGCGGCGGGTTCTGCAGGAAAAAGGCGGAGTAGTCGCTGAGGCTGCTTACGTCAAGAACGACGCGGGTGGTGTTGGCCGAAGTCTGCGCGGCGCGGATGCGGGTGAGGAAGCCGTCGTCGGTGACTTCCACGGCACGCCCGGAAAGTTCTGGCGAGAGCCGCGTGCCGTAAAGGTCGAAGAAGATGCGGTCGGGATCGGAGACGCGCGCCGCCTGATAGCGAACTTCCTGCTGGAGGTCGATGGCCACCCGCGTGTAATCGGGTGTGGACCAGTGACGAATGCCGGTGATGAGCGGCAGTCTGCCGCGGCGCGGAGGAGGCGGCGCATTCATCAGGCGGGTGTCTTCCGTGGAGGCCGGAATTGTGCCGGTTGTCGGTTCGGCGGGATTCTCCGCAACGTCGGAGGAGGACTGTGGCGGGGGAAGATTGCTCTCTTCGATTCCAGTGGGCTTGCTCGGATTATTGCGGCTGGGCGTAGATGCCGAGGCAGTTCGCACCGGAGGTTGTTGTGGCGGCTGCGAGGCCTCGCTTGCGACTTTGCGATGCGTGCCGGAACGAGACGAGCCTAGCGCGGGCTGCGCGCGCACAGCGGCAATTTGGTCGCGGCGAATGTTCTTCAGCTCGCTGCGGGCCTCTGCGCCGAGCGCGTTCTGCGGATAGAGGCGCAGAAAGTTCTGGTAGACCGCCTTCGCCTGCTGCCAATCGCCCAGATCGCGCTGGTAGATTTCGCCTTCGGTCAGGAGAGCGCTGAAGCGGTAGCGGCTGCCCGGATACTGGTGCCGCAAAAACTCATACTGGCCGATGGCGTCGTGGAGAGCCTTTTCATCCTGAAAGACGCGGCCCTCTTCGGCGAGCAGATCGCCAACGGCGGCGACGGACGCGTCGGCCCTGGGGGCGGCGGGATCGCCATGATAGATGGCGCGGTAAGCGGCCAGCACGTGCTCATATTGCAGACGCGTACGCTGCTGCTCGGGCCGACCCTCCAGCGCCTCACGGAGCCGCTCAGCGTGCGCGAAGGCTGCCGGCCGAGAGGCCGCAGATTGAGAAGCGGCGAGCGCAGACGAAGCCAGGACCCCAAGAGACAGAAGAAAGACGCACGCACGCGCCGCGTTCGAACGGGGGGACAACATCGGGGATCGGACAGCGCGCTGCATAAACGGCCGAATCGGCCGAGATCATCGGCCCTGCCTCCCAACGCGCGGGAGCCGTGCGTCACTCCGCCGAAGACACTCTCAATTATAGGTGCGGCGCAACAACCCGCCGCGACGCACACTACGCCCAACAGGGGAGCGAACCCGGATGATCACACCAGGTTGCGATGTCTCCGCACCGACTCGGGACGTAACCTGGGAACGCCCGTTATCTTGCGTCTCTGCTGTCACATCTGAAACACTGGCCCTGCTTTCCTATGGTTCGCCACTACCTCGTGAAAGGGCGCGTGCAGGGCGTGGGCTTTCGCTGGTTCGTGCATCGCGAGGCAGCCGCTCTGGATTTGAGTGGCTGGGTGCGCAACACCGAAGACGGCCACGTGGAAGTGGTGGCCGCCGGAGAGCCGGAGACGCTTGCCGAACTCGCTCAGGCCCTGCGCAAAGGATCGCGCGGCAGCCGCGTGGATGCGGTGATCGAGCACGAGCTGGACGCAAAAGAAAGTGAGGACCTCGGTCCGTTTCGGATTGACGGAGCCTGGTAGAGAATGATGACCCCATGTGCCACTGACTGCGAGCCGCTCAAGGCGCTTGTCCGCACGGTTCCGGATTTTCCCAAGCCGGGCATCCTGTTTTACGACATCACCACGCTGCTGAAAGATCCGAAGGGCTTCGCCACCCTCATCGATGCGCTGGCGCAGTACTACATCGATAAGAACATCGACCTGGTGCTGGGCATCGAGGCGCGCGGATTCATCTTCGGTCCGGCACTCGCGTATCGGCTGAATGCGGGTTTCGTGCCGGTGCGCAAGCCACGGAAACTGCCCGGCCCAACCGTGCGCGTCACCTACGATCTCGAATATGGCTCCGACACGCTGGAGATTCACGCCGACGCCATCGAGCCCGGCCAGCGCGTCGTCCTCGTCGACGATCTGCT
>JBAVUB010000327.1:0-3197 GCA_049696575.1 Acidobacteriaceae bacterium
GGAAGGAGCGGCCGGCGGTGGAGCCGGTGTAACGCCAGCGCAGCCAGCGGTGGTGACGATGGCCTGGTGAGCGAGATCGGCCGGCGAGGGCGGAGGCGGAGCGGGCGTGATGTTATAGGAGGCAGGCGGGAAGACATCGGCCGGAACCGCGGCGAGCTGCTGGATTGCGCTAAAACCCTGCGGAGGAGTGGCGTTGCAGGCGGTGTCGTTCTGGGCGCAATGGTACTTCTTGTACCAGTATTCGGCGGCGGCCTCGATCTGGGACTGATAGGGAGGCTTGGCGAACTGGGCAGCGCGGGTCAGGAACCAGATCGCGTCTTTGAGATCCTTGGGATCGAGCTGCAGGTAAGCGTTGCCGAGGTAATAGGTGTCGAGGAGCGCGGGAACCTGGGTGGTAGCGGCAGGATCCTTATAGGACTGGAGCTCTTTGGTGTAGGCGTCGATTTCGCCCTTGAAGTCTTTCTTTGCGGTGTCATCGGCGGCGATGGCGCTGTAGAAAACGGGGGTCGCGGTGTCCTTGAGCTTGTCGTAATCGGCCTGGGTCATGCAGGTATCTTTGGTTGCGTTGAGTCCCTGCTGAGCGAAAGTGGCGGCATCGTCGAGCATGGCCTGGCTGCCGTTGGCCTGGAGGTGCTCGAGATAAACGACGAAGGTGAGAGCACGGAGATTGTTGGGCTCGACCTGAAGGAGACGCTTGGCGGCGTCGAGAGTTTTGGGGACGTTGCCGGTGGCCTGGTAAGCGCCCATGAGGGTTTCGAGCATCTGCCCTTTGGCGACGCTGTTGGGATATTGGGTAAGGAAGGCTTCAATGCCTTCGGCCTTGGCCGCGGGAGAGGACTGGCTGGTGGCGTTGGTGAAGGCGTTGTATTCGGCGGGATCTTTAATGGTGATCTGGCTGCAGTTGTTCGCGGCAGCGGCGGCCTGACCATCATCGCTTAGCGCGAAAAGGGGGGAAGAGGCGATCGAGCTGCAGCAGACGCCGACCAGCGCAACCGAGGCAAAAGCAAGCTTCTTCATTCAACGCTCCTGGGAGAATTCGTGATGCAAATCTCGGATCTTCGGCGACGGGTGTATCCAATCGGATCAGACGCAGCCGGTGGGACTACGTCATCGGCGAACCGCTGCCAGCGATGCTGGATTATAGAAAGCCATCGCGGGTGCTGACAAGTTAACACAGAGGACAGGACCGATTGCGGGACAGGATACGCCAGGACCTGGCTGGCGGTGACCACCCGATCAAAGAGCAAGATTACACGAGCTTCGAGGAAAATCCACGGGGAAATTGCGAGAGACAACGGGAAGCGGCGGTAAGCGGGCGGGATGGAGGGCGCGTCTACCGGGACGACTGGATGAGGCGGATGCGAGTGGTGAAGGCGCGACCGAGGGGCTGGGTGAAGGTGAGATAGTCGGGGGAATCGACGTTGTTATAGACGATGTAAGGATCGGCGCGGCCGGTAATGTTTTCGGCAACGCCGCGGAGGCCGAAGTATTTTCCGCGGAAATGGAAGCGCCATTCGAGGCCGGGACTGAAGGAGGCGAAGTTGGGGAAGCGATGGGAGCCGGGGGCGCCGACGATCTGCTGGTTGTCGTCGATGGAGTCGAAGGGAAAGCCGGAGTGCCAGTCGAGGGTGTAGACGAAGTCCCAGTTTTTATGGATGGAGGCGGACCAGGGCGCCCATGCAGGGAGCCAGACGGGTAGCCAACCCCAGGAGAGGACGCGATTGGGGACATTCCAGAAGAGGGGACCTTTTTGTTGCGGGCCGAGGATCGACCAGGTGGGGACGTAGTCGAGAGCGGCGTTGGTGGTGGCTGAGGAGTGCGTGTACGAAGCGAAGAGGGAGTAGTTGCCGGAGAAGGATCGGCGGGCGTCGATTTCCTCTGAGTTGTAGTGATCCTGCCGGTCATTGGTGAGGAGGTAGTTGCCGGAGAGGGCTGCGGGACCGCTCAGGTTGGCGTAGACAAAGCCGTCGGAGAGACGTCTCTGCATGAAGTTGGCGCCGAGATAAATCTGGGCAGGAATTTTCTGCTGGACGCCGATGCTCCAGTTGAGGGCGCGCGCTTCGCGGAGGGAAGAATTTTGCGCGGTGAAGGTGGTTTGGAGGGAAGGGCCGATGGGAGTGGTTCCGTCGGCGGCGTAGTACGTGTCAGAGCGAATGCCGGCGAGGGCGCGGGTGAGAAATTCGAGCTGAGTGTGCTCGTAATATTCGCCGATGCCGGCGGAGAACTTGGTGGTGCTTTCTGCGCCGGGCGGGGACCAGTTGAAAGCGATGCGCGGAGAGAGCAGCGGGCGGCGGATGATTTCGTCCCAGTCGTAACGCAGGCCCGGTTCGAGGAGCAGGCCGGGGTGGGGAGTCCAGCGATCCTCGACCCAGGCGCCGAGTTCGAGGTTGTTGCGCGTGAACGGAGCGAAGGAGGGGAAGGTGCTTTGGCGGAGCAGAGTTTTGTCTTCGCGCAGGTAGTGGATGGGGGCGAAGGCTTCGTACTCGCCGAAGCCGATGTGGTCAGCGTCGACGCCGGCTTTGAACTGATGACTGCCTGCCCAGTGTCGCGGGGGAAAGTAGACGTCGGTGTATCCCTGGACGCGCTGGGAGCGGGTGGTTTGGGTTTCGAAGTTGCTGCCGCTGGGGAGCTCGGGGGTCACGTCGAAGGGCGTGTTGCCGTGGGGCTCCCAGCCTTCTCGATAACGCAGGACGCCGAAGCCGGCATCGAGCATGACGCCGTTGCGGAAACTTTGCTGGTCGCGAACCCAGGGCAGCCAGGCGAGGATGTCGTGATTGTCCGTGCTCTGTTGGGGCGCGAGCGCGGAGATGCCTTCGTAGGGCGAGTGGTAGTCGTTGGCGAGCAGAGCGGTGCTGAGGCTGTTGCGGGATCCGAGGTTGGCCTGGAATTTTAGGAGATTGCTGCCGCGGATCAGATGATCGGTGTCGGCGTTGGAGGGCAGCTCGGGAATATAGATGTCGCTGTACTGGGTGTCGAGGGCTTCGAAAAACCAGAGTTTGTTGCGGAGGATGGGACCGGAAACGGTGATGCGGGGCTCAAAGGTGTCGAAGCGGATGCCATTCTGATTGCGGAAGGATGGGATGAAGTCGGTGGCGTCGTAGCGGAATTTGTTGTCTCCCATGCCGGTGGTGAAAGCGATGACGCCGCCGGTGGCGCGGCCGTACTGGACGGGGTAGCGGGTGGTTTCGGTATCGAGG
>JBAVUB010000328.1:0-2038 GCA_049696575.1 Acidobacteriaceae bacterium
GCCCGGACCAGCATTGACGCCCACCCCAAATTCCCGTATCCTGAACTCCTTGCGCAGTGTGCGTCCTCGCGTCTGTGCGTTTGCGCCGCAGCCGGGGATGGTCGCATCCGGAGAATCTGCCGTTCAGGACCGGGACCTCCACATTTACTGCGCCAACTCACGCGTACAGCATCCTGAAGCCGCGGAAGAGTTCAGTTTCCGCAGATGGGCGTCGCGTGGGCAATTTTGGGTCAGGTATCGCCTGGAGAGAAGAACACCGATGTCCACATATATCCCGAGCGCGCACGAGATCGACCGCAAATGGTTCGTGGTCGACGCCAGCGGCAAAACCCTGGGTCGCCTCGCTACTGAAGCCGCCAGCATCCTCACCGGCAAGAGGAACCCGAAGTACACCCCGTTCCTCGACATGGGCGATCACATCATCGTCATCAACGCCGCCAAGGTCCGCCTCACCGGCCTCAAGAGCCAGAGTAAAACCTACCGCCGCTACACCGGCTTTCCTGGCGGTCTGCGCGAAGAGTCCTTCGTTCGCCTCCTGGAGCGCCGCCCCGAGAAGATCGTCGAAGACGCCATCAAAGGCATGCTGCCCAAGACCAAGCTGGGCCGCAAAATGGCCACCAAGCTCAACGTCTATCGCGACGACAAGCACCCGCACGCGGCCCAGAAGCCCCAACCGCTGGAAATTTCGGCATAAAAGATTTGAAGCAGATTAAGGTTTTTGTTCCTGGAGATTGAATGGCAGACAAGGTTCAGTACTACGGCACGGGACGGCGCAAATCGGCTATCGCCCGCGTGTATCTCCGCCCCGGCAGCGGCGAGTTCGCGATCAACGGCAAAAAGTTCGACACCTATTTCGTCACCGAGCAGCAGCGTGTCTCCGCGAAGCGTTCTCTGGTGCTCACCGAGCACACCGCTACCTTCGACGTGGTCACCACCGTCTCCGGCGGAGGTGTAGCCGCACAGGCTGACGCGGTCAAGATGGGCATCGCTCGCGCCCTGCTCCAGTTCAACGTCGAGCTGCGCAAGACCCTCAAGAGCGAAGGCCTCCTCACCCGCGACGCCCGCGTCAAAGAACGCAAGAAGTACGGACAAAAAGGCGCCAGAAAACGGTTCCAGTTCTCGAAGCGCTAGTCGCTTCGCCGAGCCGGCAGCCCGTCGCCGGTGGCAAGTGGCAAAAGCTACAGGCTACCCGCTACGGGATACTGGCTGAAGTTCAGCAGTTAAATCTGCTCGCTAACCCGAGCATTCAATTCCGGCCAAACCGCACCACCGCCGGAATGCAGTCCAAATAAGGAGGTCGTTTGGCCACTATCACCATGAAGGAGCTGCTCGAAGCAGGAGTCCACTTCGGGCACCAAACCAAGCGCTGGGATCCCCGGATGAAGGAATTCATCTTCGGCGAGCGCAACGGCATTTACATCATCGATCTGCAGAAGACCCTCAAGATGTTCAAAGAGGCCTCCAAGTTCGTCATCGAACTCGCCTCCCAGGGCAAGGTCATTCTCTTCGTCGGCACCAAGCGCCAGGCCCAGGACGCCATCGCCGAAGAAGCCACTCGCTGCGGCATGTTCTATATCAATCAGCGCTGGCTCGGCGGCCTCCTCACCAACTGGGTCACCGTGCAGAAATCGGTGAAGCGCCTGCAGGAACTCGATGAGATGGCCACCGACGGCCGCTACGACCTCCTTACCAAGAAGGAAGTCATCAAGCTCGAGCGCGAGCGCAAGCACCTCCAGGCCAATCTCGCCGGCATCAAAAATATGCGCCGCCTCCCCGACGCCATCTTCGTCGTCGACTCCTCCAACGAAGCCATCGCCGTCAAGGAAGCCCGCAAGCTCGGCATCCCCGTCGTCGCCGTCGTCGATACCAACTGCGACCCCACCGTTGTCGACTACGTGATCCCCGGCAACGACGACGCCCTTCGCGCCATCCGGCTCTTCACATCGAAGATCGCCGACTCCATCGCCGAAGGCGCTGCCGCCGCCACCGACAAGCAGTTCGTTGCCGAAGTGGCCGGTGTCACCAGCGACATCCAGGC
>JBAVUB010000329.1:0-3075 GCA_049696575.1 Acidobacteriaceae bacterium
CGGGTGTGCAGACCGTCGACACCGTCAATCGTCGTGTAGGCATTCTCGGGCGTGATGGTCGCGAGCGCCTTGTGGGCATAGGCGAAAGAATCCGCAGCGGCCTTCAGGAGTTCGTCTTTCGTGGTCAGACTCTGGATGGTTTTCGGGTCAACCGGCATCTTCTCGCCGAGAATCTTCGAAGCAAAGAAGTAGTTGGCGGTGGTGACATGGGATATTTCCTGCGCGAAGGTGCGAACCCCGTCAAACTTCGCGCCCTGCGAGGGGGCGAAGGTTGCCGTAGTGGGCGCAAAGCCGTATTTGTCCGCAGGCATGGCCTGTGCGACTCCCATAAACTGCTGCTCAAAGAGGTTGAGCAACTCCTCCTGCGCCTGCACCGGTGACATTTGGCTGCCGGCGGCCACCTTCGCTGTGGTTGAGCCGGTTTGCGCAGAGCCCGCCAGGGCCCAGCCTCCCAGAATCAAAGCGGTGCAAACATACCGGAGACGCATCGATCACCTCACTGGAAAAATTTGTCAACAGTCTAGCAGACGCCTGCCATTGCGATGTCAGCAGTGATTTGGGGACTCCTTCAGGTATCGGTCCATCATTTTTTTTGGATGGTCATGGCATTGTGGGAGCCGAACCCCTGCACGTGCGAGATTGCGAAGCAGAGGGGGACGGTTTGTAGGACAATGGGAGAACGCTTCGCGGGAAAGGGTTGGGTCCAGGATTGAGCGCCAACACGTCGTCTGCAGATATGGCTGCTACTCCTGCCATTCGCGAAATCAGCATCGCGCACAGCCCCGACTCCGATGACGCTTTCATGTTTTACGGGCTGGCGACGAACAAGGTCCGGGTGAGCGGGCACAAGTTCACGCATGTGCTGTGCGACATCGAGACGCTGAATCAGCGGGCGATGCGCGAGGCGTTCTACGACGTGACGGCGATTTCGTTCCACGTGTATCCGTACATTCAGGAGCAGTACGCACTGATGGCGTGCGGGGGATCGGTGGGCGAGGGGTACGGGCCGATGATCGTGGCGGCGCGGCCGTACAATCTGGATGAGATTCGCAGCGTGCGGATCGCGGTGCCGGGGACGATGACGACGGCCTATCTGGCGCTGAAATTGTTTGCGCCGGAAATTGAAACAGCGATTGTTCCTTTTGATCAGATCATTCCCGAGGTGCTGGCGGGGAATTTTTCGGCGGGGCTGATCATCCATGAAGGACAGCTGACGTATGGGCGCAGCGGGTTGTGCCGCATCCTCGATCTGGGAGTGTGGTGGAGGGAACAGACGGGGCTGCCGCTGCCGCTGGGCGGGAACGCGATCCGGCGTTCGCTGGGCGACGCGACGATGAAGACGGTGACGCAGGCGCTCAGGGACAGCATCCAGTACGGGCTCGATCATCGCGAGGAGGCGCTCGAGTATGCGATGCAGTTCGGGCGGGACCTCGATACGAGCCTGGCGGATAAGTTCGTGGGGATGTACGTGAACGAGCGGACGCTGGATTATGGCGACGACGGGCGCGAGGCGATTCGGCGGCTGCTGGCGATGGGGCATGAGCGCGGGGTGATTCCGGTGGCGGTGCAGGTCGACTTTGTGGGTTAGCGGGTAAGCCTGTAGCCGGTAGCCTGTAGCCGGTAGCGAAAGCAGCGAAAAGCGAGCAGACGCCGAGCGAAAAACCAGTGAGAGCCCGGCGAGTTGCTGGTTGCTATTGGGGGGTGGGTTTGGCCGGGGGTTCTGGTTGGGGTGGGAGAACCTTGATCGGCGGCTCTTTTCCCTGGGGCATCGGCCTGGAAGTGGGCTCCGCGCCATTCCTTACGCGAGCGATGTAGTCGGAGAGCTGGACGGCGGTTGCTGCGGTGACGCGTCCCTTGCCATTCAACAGGAGATTCCAGACGAGGTACTGGCCGGGAGCATTGCGGTCGGTAAAGGTGACGCCGCGCAGGGTGCTGGCCTCAGATACGTGCAGGAGGGGCAGAGGAGCGCGGACGAGGCCGACCTCGTCGCCGGAACGATTGAGCACGTTGGCGTGGGCGTAGACGATATCGGCATAGCAGAGGGCGAGGTCGAGCCAATGGCCTTCGGGCTGGATGGCTTTGGCGGCGAGGTCGGCGGGAACGACGCGATTGAAGACGGCGATGCTGCGTTGGCTGCCGGTGGCGGAGCGAAAGGGGGTTGCGTTGCGGTAGAGCACGGGAACAACGAAGACGCGGCCGGGGGAGCGGGGGACGAGAGCGGTGAAGAGGGACTGTGCTCCGTCGCGGAATTGTTTGCGGTAGTGGAGGACCAGCTCATCGGGAAGGAGGGGGCAGACGGACTGGTCGTAGTCCCAGCCGGAGGCGTTGAGGTCGTAGCCGAAGAAGGCGGCTTCGGCGGCGATGTCGCGTAGCTTTTCGTGGATCAGGGACGCGTCGGCGGGATCGAATTGCGCGGGGGAGCGGTGTTCGAGCTCGAGATACTGGGGGATGGGCGAGGGCGGAGTGTCGGCGGGGCGGGATTCCTGGGCGAAGGCCTGGGATGGGAGGGAAGCGAAGGCCCAGACAACGCCGATGACCGTGGTGAGCGCGAATCCGCCACACTTGCGCATCGCAAATCGCATTCCGTTTCCAATCTAACAGCAAAACGGGCAGCCGCGAGGGCTGCCCGTCTGCGTGCACCCGGTGTTTTAGTGCGCTGCGGGGCGGTGGGTGGTGGTGGTGTGGCGGACGGGGGGCTTGGGAGCAGGCTTGCCCTCGCCATCCTTGAGGATGATCATGAGCGGCTTTTGGGTGTAGGAGTCAAAGGTCGCGATGTAGGTGACCTTGGTCCCGGCGGTGGGCACGGTTTTAAGCGGAGTCTTCATGTTGATGGTGAAGTCCGCGGTGTTGGACTGCTGCGCGTCCTGGGAGACAGCGAGCTGGACGGAGTCGGGCTTGGCGGAGACGACGACGCCGGGGACCTGGGCGGTAACGCCGTTCATGACGCTCCAAATGACCTGCTGGTCAGCGGGATCGCCGTTGGCGAGAATGAATTCCTTATCGCCGAGGGCCAGATTGTTGGTGAGGCTGTCAGAGCATTCTTTGGGAAGAGGGCTAGCCGGAGCGGCGGGAGCC
>JBAVUB010000330.1:0-8191 GCA_049696575.1 Acidobacteriaceae bacterium
GGCTGGGCTGGAGAGTCGCGATCCTGTGGGAGTGCCAGGTGCGAACCGACGAGGCCGCACGAGCAGCTGTTCGTAAGCTGCGCGTAGGCCGCCGCGATACCATCATCTCGAATGGATGACCTGGGTAGTCTGCCGACCGAGGCCCGCAACCCCGCATCGGATCACATCGACGAAGTGTCGACCCTCGAAATGCTGCGCATGATGCACGCAGCAGACCAGGAAGCCGTGGCCGCTGTC
Organism: Acidobacteriaceae bacterium; assembly: GCA_049696575.1. GTDB lineage: Bacteria > Acidobacteriota > Terriglobia > Terriglobales > Acidobacteriaceae > Palsa-343. The sequence continues at coordinate 238 of JBAVUB010000330.1, forward strand.
GAGCGCGAGCTGCCTCGCATCGCCGCAGCCGTCGATGCAATTGCGGCCCGGATCGCCAAGGGCGGCCGCCTGTTTTACCTGGGTTCAGGAACATCGGGGCGGCTGGGCGTGCTCGATGCCTCGGAGTGTCCGCCCACCTTCAACACGCCGCCGGAGCTGGTGCAGGGCATCATCGCCGGCGGGGATGCGGCGCTGCGCCGGTCGATCGAGCGCGCCGAGGATAATCCCTCGCTGGGAGCGTTGGACCTCGAAGAGCACGGCTTCGACGCCGGCGATGTGCTGGTGGGAATCGCGGCGAGCGGCCGCACTCCGTATGTGCTCGGCGGCCTCCAGCACGCGCGTAACCTGGGCGCGCTCACCATTGGGCTGACCTGCGTGCCCGGCTCGCCGGTCGCAAAAACAGCGGAACTCCCGATTGTGCCGGCCACGGGGCCTGAAGTGGTCACCGGTTCGACGCGGATGAAGGCGGGAACCGCGACCAAGATGGTGCTGAACATGCTCTCGACCGGAGCCCTGGTGCGGCTGGAGTACGTCTACGGCAATCTGATGGTCAACGTGCAGCCCACCAACACCAAGCTGGCGGATCGCGCCGCCAGGATTATCGCCACCATCACTGGCCTCGATTACAACCCCGCTGCACAGTTGCTGTCCCGAGCGGAATCCGTGAAGACAGCCGTAGTGATGAACAAGCTGGGCCTGAATCGCCGCGATGCGGAAGCGCGCCTGGCCGCCGCCCATGGACGGCTGAAGGAAGCACTGCAATGATTCGCACCAGAAAGAGACCGCATGAAAGCTACCCAGTTTGAATTTCGCTTCCGGTTCCTCATCATCCTCCTGATTTACGCGCTGGGCTTTTGGGCGCCATGGACGTGGACCCAGGGTCGCTATGTGCCCCCACCCACCACCGCATGGCTGGCCCTTGCAACGACCCTGGCGCGTTGGGACTGGCTGCACCTGGACCAGGCGACGCTGCTGGTGACCGGACTGGCGATTCTCTTCGGGCTTGCCGGCGCGGTTCTGCGCGTGTGGGGCACGGCGTATCTAAGCGCGTCAATAGTGCATTCCGCGGCGATGCATGGCGACCAGGTGATGGCGGCCGGGCCTTACCGCTATGTGCGGAATCCCCTGTACCTCGGCTCGTGGTCTTTCGGCATGAGCATCGCCATCCTGATGCCGCCCTCCGGCGCGGTGGTGTTTGCCGTGCTGCTGGGTTTGTTCTACTTCCGGCTGATTTTGGGCGAGGAGAGCTTCCTCACCAGGCAGATCGGCGAAGCGTATGTGGAATACCGCAGGCGGGTGCCGCGCCTGATACCGACCCTGCGTCCCAGGATTGCGAAGTCGCCAGCGCACCCCCAATGGCTAATGAGCTTCGTAGCCGAATTTTTGCCCGTCAGCTATCCCCTCTGCCTGGCGATGCTGGCCTGGCGCTACGATCCGCTGCTGCTGATCCGCTGCCTGCTGATCTGCTTCGGGCTCTCACTGGTCCTGCGCGCGTTTCTTCCGAAGAAGCAAGCCGCCCCGGCGTAACAGATGGCCAGAGTTCCCTGCTCAGGAATCTTTACCCGGCGTGCCCACATCCTGTTCCTCGGTGTCGGCAGTGGCCGTGTGGCCATGGGTCGCCCACAGAAGGCAGCCAACAAAGACGACGAAAAGCAGCAACATCACGCCGATGGTGTTCGGGGTTCCGGCCATAATTGTGACTCCAGTAAGCAGAGAGCGCGGAACGGAGGATTGCGTTGTCCGGCGACGAACACGAAACCGGCATTCCCTCAGCTTCGGTCACATAGGCGCGTGGGGCCGCTTAGTGATCCTTCGCCGTCACCGAGAGTTCTTCATTGTCGGCGTCCGAGGTGTGCCCGTGGGTCGCCCACAGGACGCAGACAAGAAAAATCAGCGGAAACATCAGGACCACAAAGATCGTGCTGGGAGTTGGTTCCATACCGCTCCTCCCGGCACCATTCTGCGCCCGGCCCGAGCCAGTGGCGGACGATTTCGACGCGGCGCACGTCTCGCAGGTAACCAATGCCCGCCGCCGACGCATCTAAGGTCGCTATCCCCATGACAGTTCCCAGGCCATGGACTCGGAGGGGGCTTCTTATGAAGACTCGTTTCGCATGGTTTGCCGCGGTCTTGTTGTCCGGCCTCATCTCAGCTTCGACGTTTGCCCAGGACGAAGGCCTCGGCGTGGGCCCCCGAGGAGGCAGCGTCTTCGCTGAATTCTCGGCCGCCCGGGCAGGACAGGGGGCAGGCGTGATCTGGGGAGCCAGCGGCGGCGGGTACATCCAGGGGCATGTTCTGGGATTCATCGCGCGCGCGACCGCCCTGCCCGGCAACGCCAACCTTCGCGCCTACAACGCTGTGATTGGCCCCCGCCTGGCCGTCACCCTGCCTTTCGTCAGGCTCTTCATGGACGCCGGGGGCGGGTTAGGCCGCAGCGACTCCTACAACTCCGCTGGCCTGTTCGGCCCCTCGTGGGGAGCGGCATGGCAGGTCGACGCGGGCGTCTCCCATGGCATCGCCCCGCGCCTCGACTGGCGCATTCTTGAGTTGGGGTACGGGCATATCTACGCGGGGCAGGGCATCACCCCGATCATGGCGAGCACTGGGCTGACGCTGCATCTCTGGTAGGGCCGCTTCCCTTCCGGTCGAACGCGATCCACAACTTCCTATGGACCTGGTGGACGATCGATCACCCGGATCGCCGCCTCAAGCTCCCTGCGCAACACAGGAATGTCGCGCTCGATGACCTTCCAGACCACGTCAAGGTCAATCGTGAAGTATCCGTGGGAAAGCTGGTTGCGCATCGCATAAATCGCGGCAAACGGGATCCGGGGGAACCTCAAGGCCGCATCGGGTGCTGCGCCGATGAGATTTCTGGAAGCTTCACCGAGAATCTCAATGTTCCGGACGACACCGTCCTGAAGGAGGCGGTCCGACCGAAAATCATCTGCAGTCCGCCCCGCTGTGTACAGCTGAATCTGCGTAACGGCGTCGAGCATGTGCCCCATTTAGTCGCGCGCGCGCAGGGCGTTGGGACTCATACGGGCACGGCTTCGGCCAGCACTTTGTCGCGAAAGCTCTCGGGAAGGAACTTGGGCGTTCGCACGTCCACTTTCATGCCCACCGCGGCCTCCAGTTCGACCTGGAGCTTGGCGAGGTCGAGCAGGCTGGTTTCCGGCGCAGGATCGACCAGCAAATCCAGATCGCTGTCCTCGCGGTCTTCGCCATGGATCACCGATCCAAAGAAGCGCGGGTTCGCCATGCCGGAGTTCAGCACGATGCGGCGTATCAAATCGCGGTGCTGTGGCAGCGCTTCAGAGGGCTTCATGCAGGCGATTCTACCTCACCGCGGGATGCGCCCCCGCGCCGCGCTGATGCCCGCGAAGGCCTGTCGCGCCGCATCAACCGTATGTCGAATATCTGCCTCGGTATGCGCTGTGCCCAGGAACGCCGCCTCGAACTGCGAAGGCGGCAGCCAGACGCCGGCCTGCAGCATAGCGCGATGGAAAGCGGCAAAACGGCCGGTGTCAGACCGCGCCGCCTCCTCGTAGTTCGTCACCGGATCCGCCGTGAAGAACCAGGTGAACATCGCTCCAACCCGATTGGTGGTGAGCGGAATCCCCCGCTGAGATGCGGCAGCAGCGACGCCGTCGGCGACCGCGGCGCTCAGTTTTTCTAATTTCGGATAGACGCTTTTACGGTGGGCTTCCAAATAGCCCACCGTAGCAATGCCGGCAGCCATAGCCAGCGGATTACCGCTGAGAGTGCCGGCTTGGTAGACCGGACCCAGGGGTGCGAGCTGATCCATAATGCCCGCCGGGCCTCCAAACGCGCCAACCGGCAGGCCGCCGCCAAGGACCTTTCCCAGGGTAGTAAGGTCCGGGCGAATCCCGTACAGTTCCTGCGCCCCGCCAAACGCCACGCGGAAGCCGGTCATCACTTCATCGAAAATCAGCAGCGCTCCGTGTTTCTCCGTCAGCGTGCGCAGGGCTTCGAGATAGCCCGGCGCGGGCGGAATGCAGCCAGCGTTGCCGACGATCGGCTCGACGATGACCGCAGCAATTTCGCCGGGATGGGCGGCGAAGGCCGCCTCGACCGCAGCAACGTCGTTGAACGGCAGCGCGAGCGTGAAGTGCGCAATCTCTTCCGGAACGCCCGCGGAGCCAGGAATGCCGAACGTAGCAACGCCGGAACCGGCTTTGACGAGCAGGCCATCCGCATGGCCGTGGTAGCAGCCTTCGAACTTGACGATGTACTTGCTCCCAGTAAAGGCGCGCGCGAGGCGAATGGCAGACATCGTCGCTTCCGTGCCGGAGCTGACGAAGCGCATTTTTTCAATGGAGGGAAACGCCGCACAGACCAGCTCAGCCAGGTCGCCCTCGGCCTGCGTGGACGCGCCGAAGCTGGCGCTGCGCGCGGCAGCCTCCTGGATGGCTTCCACCACGGACGGAAAAGCATGGCCGAGAATCATCGGACCCCACGAGCCGAAATAGTCGATGAAGCGGTTGCCGTCGGCGTCCCACAGGTACGCCCCTTCGCCGCGCTCCACAAACGGCGGCTCACCGCCGACAGCGCGAAAGGCGCGGACCGGCGAGTTGACTCCGCCCGGAAAAAGCTTTTCCGCGCGCCGCCGCAGCGCATCGGATCGCGTAAGCACGAGGGACATGACCTCCAGTATAGGGCGCGGCGAGATGACGGAATCCAAACCAATGACGGATACTAAAACTCAATGAAGAAGAATTTCGCCGCTGTTCTCCTGACCTGCTTTGGCCTGATGACGACAACCCCAGCCATGAATCCCGAAGCGAGCGATCCCGGCGCCAGATTCCGCGCGCTTGCCGATCAATATTTCTCCGACGTGTTCTTTCACTTCGGGCCGACCAACGCGACCCAGGTCGGCTTTCACCAGTACGACACAAAGCTCGAGGACTACAGCCGCGCGACCCTCGAAGCGGAGATCGCCGCTCTGCGGGGATACGAGAGCAAATTCGACGCATTTCCCGCGGACGGCCTCGATCAAAGCACCCAGGGCGACCTGGCCATCATGCGCGACAACGTAAAGGGAAACCTGCTCGAGCTGGAGACGATTCGTGCGTGGGAGAAGAATCCCGACGCCTACTCGAGCGGGATCACCAACAGCGCATTCGTCCTGATGGAGCGCGACTTTGCTCCTGTAGACGAGCGGCTGCGGTCGCTCATAGCGCGCGAGAAACAGATGCCGGCGGTTTTCACCGCGGCGCGCCAGAACCTGAAGAATCCGCCGCACATTTATACCGAAATTGCGCTGGAGCAGCTCCCCGACATCATCAGCTTCTTCCAGAACGATGTCCCCGACGCCTTCAAGGCCGCAAAGGACCCGGCAACGATCGCCGAATTTCATAAGACCAACGCAGCCGTGATCGCAGCTCTCGAGAGCTACCAAAGCTGGCTAAAAAGCGATCTGCTGCCGAAGTCCAACGGGGACTTTCGCATCGGCGCGGACACCTTCAGCAAAAAACTGCTCTACGACGAGATGGTCGATACGCCCCTGGACCGGCTCCTGCAGATCGGCTACGACGATCTCCACAAAAACCAGGCGGAGTTCACCCGCATTGCGAAGGAAGTGGACCCCGGAAAGACGCCAAAAGAAGTCCTGGCGGAGCTGGCCGCGATTCATCCGCCACCCGACCAACTCCTCCAGACCTTTCACAACACCTTCAACAGCCTGATCGCGTTTATTCAGGCGAAGAAAATCATCACCATCCCCTCAACCGTGGAGCCGACCCTGGAAGAAACCCCGCCGTTCATGCGCGCCACCACCCAGGCCTCCATGGATTCGCCGGGACCGTACGAGAAGCATTCCTCGACCGCGTACTTCAACGTGACGCTGCCGGAAAAAACCTGGCCGCCGGCGAAGGTCGCCGACTACATGTCGGTCTTCAACGTGGGCACCATCATCAGCACCTCCGTCCATGAGGCCTATCCCGGCCACTATGTCCAGTTCCTGTGGGTCAATCACACGCCCATGAGCGCCGTGCGCAAGCTGACCGGATCGGCCACGAACATCGAAGGCTGGGCGCACTACTGCGAGCAGATGATGCTCGACGAGGGCTACAACAAACCGGGCGTGGGCGCGAAAGACGAGCGCGAGTCGCGTCTCATCCGCCTGGGGCAGCTCCAGGATGCGCTCTTGCGGGATGCCCGCTTTGTGGTGGGGATCCGCATGCACACTCAGGGCATGACCCTCGCGCAGGCCGAGGATTTCTTCGTCACTGACGGCTACCAGTCACGGGCGATTGCGGAAGTGGAGACGAAGCGCGGAACATCGGACCCGACCTACCTCTACTACACCCTGGGCAAGCTCCAGATCATGAAGCTGCGGTCAGACCTCCAGAAGAAAGAGGGAGCCAGTTTCTCGCTCGAAAAATTTCACGACGACTTCATGCGCCAGGGCGGCGCGCCCATCAGGATCGTGCGCAAGGCGATGCTCGGCGACGACTCGCCAACGTTGTAAGAAGGGGTCGCATCCTGGCCGAGTCTCGCTGTAGAATGCCGGGTTCGTCATACGCAACCCGCGACGCAGGGAAGGAATCTGAACTCACGCAATGTCCACACAGACGAAAGTGCGCAAGGCAATTTTTCCGGCAGCGGGGTTTGGCACGCGTTTTTTGCCGGCGACAAAATCCATCCCCAAAGAAATGCTGGCGCTGGTCGATAAACCGATCATCCAGTACGGCGTCGAGGAAGCCCTGGCCGCGGGCTGCGACCAGATCGTCATCGTCACCGGCCGCGGAAAATCCGCCATCGAAGACCACTTCGACGTGAGCTACGAGCTCGAATGCACGCTGGAAAAGCGCGGCAAGACCGACCTCCTCGCCGTCAGCCGCCAGGTTTCGCACATGGTGCGCCTCTCCTACGTCCGCCAAAAGGAAGCCATGGGCCTGGGGCACGCCGTGCTCATGGCCCGCGATCTGGTCGGCGATGAGCCATTCGCCGTCATTCTCCCCGACGACGTCATCGATGCCGAGACTCCCTGCCTGAAGCAGATGATGGACGTCTTCGAGGAAGTGCAGTCCTCGATCGTCGCCACCCAGGTCATCGAAGGCGATGCGATCTCCGCCTACGGCGTGCTGGACGGAAAGCAGGTGCCGGGAAAACCGCGGCTCTTCGACGTTGCCGGACTCGTCGAAAAGCCCAAGCCTGCCGACGCGCCGTCGAAGAATGCCATCATCGGCCGCTACATTCTCACCCCAAAGATTTTTGATCTGCTGGAGCACACGCCGCTGGGCGCAGGCGGCGAACTGCAGCTCACCGACGGCATCAAAGGCCTGCTGGAGACGGAAAAAGTCTACGGCTACAGCTTCGAAGGAATTCGCCACGATGCCGGTGACAAATTCGGCATGCTGCGAGCGACGGTCGAGTTCGCGCTGAAGCGCGAAGATCTGGGGCCCCAATTCCGCGAATATCTGAAGACCCTGAAGCTCTAAGAAAAAGCAAGCCCTGCAACCCCGGCTCTGTCCGTTTCTCTGTCCTCTCTGCGTCCTCCGTGGTGAAAAAGCCGAAAAGTCGCTTTTGTATCAGGGCACGACCTTGGTCGTGCCGCAACCGCGGCCAAATGATGTGGGCTTCAGCCCCTGAAGCTGTTTCCCCTGGAGCTATCCGCTTTGCAACCATCTGCCCCGCCGGGCACCCCACTTCTCCGGAATTTGGGAGATGTGGGATCAGTACCAACGTCACGTTCATCCTGCGGATTTGTCTTGCCTCTCTCGCTCGGCCTCTCTACTCTGAAAGATAGTGGGGATTGTCCGCCCAGGCGGCCAGTCCCCATCGGCGTTTTTGGCCGACTCGAATCCGCCTCCTGAATCGCTCTTTGACAATCCGCTGGTCGGGCCTTTTTTGCCGAGATCAACTCTTTTCTTTTCCATTAGTTGTCGAAAAGCCTTTTCGTAAGTGATGACAAATCAACTACTTGCTC